>JANOTC010000165.1:0-3883 GCA_031416175.1 Gammaproteobacteria bacterium | reverse complement strand
AGTGACGTAGGGACAGGACAAAAGGAGACCAACGTAAGAAAAGAACTCCAGAATAGCGAAGTACTGCCGCTAAAGTCTGCAGTGACGACTGGCAATGAAGGCCATGATCAAGAAACTGCATTGTTCCGGTACACAGATGGCGAAAACGGACCTAATCCGTCTGCAGATCAAATTGTCATTTACGAAGAAATGAAGCAAAAAATAGAAAGATATGTTTTTGACAAAAATTTTGATCTCGATGCTTTTTTTTCAGACCCTCGCCTGGCTAAGATGCACCCTTTTGATTCGAGCGAATTGATTGAAAAAGTGACGGCCAGCCTAATTGGTGTCGAGCTAAAGCAACACCAAGTCGCCGCTATGAAATAGAGTTGCCCGACACTCAATCGATAATGCACGCTCCTTCGGTCGCGGCAAAGACAACCTTTACGTGTCGCCCCGCACAAATTCATACTTGTAACATACCACATAGGACCCATGCCTTAGGTCACTATGTAACGCGGCAATTCGAGTGAATCGCTACCACACGCGCAGCGGTAGTGAGCAGGCCTCTGCGCTGTTCAGGTTGCCCGGAGCCTCAATGCACTTCAAGTATTTCCCCCATAAGAATTTGACGCGAAAATATAGGTGAAACTTAACGACTTCCAAGGATTAGCCCGCTTCGGCATTGTCGGTTTGCTTGCCACTGCCATCCATGTCGCTGTTTTCAGTTTGTCTGTGGAAAAATTTCACATCACGCCTGTTATGGCCACATTCCCGGCATTTTTAATCGCAATGCTCGCGTCTTACCGACTCAATCAAACGTGGACGTTTGGCGTCGTCGGAAGTCACAGGTCGTATTTGCCGAAATACACGTTAGTAGCCACGATAGGATTAAGCCTAAACGTGGCGATAACATTTATTTTTGTGAACATACTGGGCCATGGCTACGGCATCGCACTCGTCGCCGCCATCGTCACTGTTCCTGTCGTGACATACCTCCTCAACCGATACTGGATTTTTAACGTGGCACCGGACGCGACGTGACAACACACCCATTTTTGCCCCGCCCAAAAACGCGTATCATAACGGCCTCTGAACGACTGCAAGGTTCCACATGCGCGAATATCAACGTCAATTCCTCGATTTTGCGATTCAAACGGGTGTGCTTCGTTTTGGCGAATTTGTGCTCAAATCGGGGCGAGTAAGTCCGTATTTTTTCAATAGCGGGTTATTTAACACCGGTTCGGCACTTGCCCAACTGGGTCGATTTTATGCGGCCGCCGTGATGGAAGCGAAAATCGAGTTCGACATGGTGTTTGGCCCGGCCTACAAGGGCATTCCACTCGTGTCGACCGCCTGCATCGCCCTAGCCGACCACCATGGCAAAGACGTTCCCTACGCCTTCAATCGCAAAGAAGCCAAAGACCATGGCGAAGGCGGCCTCATTGTCGGCGCGGCGCTCAAGGGCCGTGTGTTGATCTGCGACGACGTTATTTCCGCCGGCACTTCCGTACGCGAATCCGTTGCGCTCATCCAAGCGGCTGGCGCAACCGCCGCCGGTGTTGTCATCGCCCTAGACCGCCAGGAAAGAGGCACTGGCGCGTTGTCCGCCATTCAAGAAGTTGAGCGGACGTTCGGCTTTGGCGTCGTCAGCATAGTCGGCTTTGAGAATTTAATTGAGTTCGTCGGCGGGCGCCCAGATTTAACCGCCCACGTTGCCGCCATTCGCGCCTACCGCGGGCAATACGGAGTCAATTCAGCCACGCCATAGTCGCCCACGGCTCTGCCACGTCGGACCAAGACACGCCGTGGCGGCAGAAACCCTCTCCTCGCACCCAACTCCACCACGAAAGTCCTTTAGTTCCAAACTTGAGAAGCCGATAGTTTCAACGATTAGCGCCCTTGGACTGTGCTTTGACTATTTATCAAGAGGACCCCGGATGAGGCAACCCTGCGTAGTGACACAAAGACGCCCAGCCCCGGCTCGCGTAAAGCTTAGCCAAAGCAATAGGCTTTAAAGCATGCGTCATTTATTACTTGCGCTCTTATTCTTGCCCGGCATACTTAGCGCCGCGACCCCTCATTCCAGCCGGACCTATTTCGTCTTTATCGACGATCTCGGCCAAACTCAAATTGAAGACAATATCCCGCCCGAATACAAACAGCGCGGTTATCGCATCGTTAACGAATCCGGCGTCACCCTTGAAGTGGTTCCCGCCGCACGCGCCTCTTCTGATCGCAAGCGCGACACAGCAGCGACGCCATCACGCTCCCTGTCCATGCGCGACAAGGCGTTACTGCAAACCTTTAGCAGCGTCCAGGACATAGAAACCGCCCGCGACAAACATCTATTGGCGATGGACGGCATTATTGAAGTCACGCGCTATAACCTTGAACTCGTGTCCAGAAACCTAAAAGCCATAAAAGAGTCGAGGCGACAAATCGAAGCCAGCGGCGAACCCGTGCCCGAGAAAATGCTGGCTGACATCACCGAAATTCGCGAACGCATAAAAGAAAATAAATCCTATATCGAACGTAAAAGTGCGGAAAAAGAGAGAATCAACGCCCGCTACACACGCGACATAGAAAGGTTCCAAGAACTTCTCGGCAGCGCACCCGCTGTCTCCGAACCAAACTAACGGCGCCATAAACATCATCTTTTAAGCCCGAGCAAGGTATAATAGCCAAAAATTTGGCTTGGAAAAATGGGGCACTTGGGTTTCGACCCCTCGCCTAACGTCGCATTCTCGCCGCCCGTACCCTCGTGTTACCTACTTTTATTGGATCGCTGTCGTGCTTGCTACCGCTAATATCACAATGCAATTTGGGGCAAAGCCCCTATTCGAAAATATTTCCGTTAAATTCGGTAACGGCAACCGTTACGGCCTTATCGGCGCCAATGGATGCGGCAAATCCACACTGATGAAAATTCTCGGCGGCGACCTTGTCCCCTCCGCAGGCAATATCAGCGTGGATGGCAACGAACGCATCGGTAAGCTTCGCCAAGACCAATTTGCGTTTGAGCAGTACACGGTATTGGATACCGTTATCATGGGCCACACCGACCTCTGGCGTGTAAAACAAGAACGTGACCGCATTTATTCTTTGCCAGAAATGAGCGAAGAAGACGGCATGAAAGTCGCCGAACTCGAAGTCGAGTTTTCTGAATGGGACGGCTACACCGCCGAAGCCCGCGCCGGCGAATTATTGTCAGGCCTGGATATTCCCATCGCCTTGCACAGCGGCCTCATGAGTGCCGTCGCACCCGGCTGGAAATTGCGCGTACTGTTAGCCCAGGTTTTGTTTGCTAATCCAGAAATCATGTTATTGGATGAGCCTACCAACAACTTGGACATCAACACCATTCGCTGGCTGGAAGATGTGCTCGCTGAACGCTCCAGTACCATGGTAATTATTTCGCATGACCGCCATTTCTTGAACCGCGTTTGCACCCACATGGCCGATTTAGACTACGGCGAACTACGCGTTTTCCCCGGCAATTATGACGAATACATGACTGCGGCGACGCAATCGCGCGAACAGTTGCTAAACAACAACGCCAAGAAAAAAGCGCAGATCGCGGAACTGCAAACCTTCGTGAGTCGCTTCTCTGCCAATGCGTCTAAAGCCAAACAAGCGACATCGCGCGCCAAGCAAATTGAAAAGATCAAGCTCGACGAAGTTAAGCCGTCAAGCCGTGTTAGCCCCTTTATTCGTTTTGACCAAGATAAAAAGCTGTATCGACAAGCACTGGAAGTGACTGGTCTGAGCAAAGGCTACGATACCAAGCCACTTTTCAAAGGCTTGAATTTGTTAGTCGATGCGGGCGAGCGTGTTGCCGTGATTGGCCCCAATGGTATTGGCAAAACCACCTTGTTACGCTGTTTGGTGCGCGACATGGAAG
>JANOTC010000164.1:0-15290 GCA_031416175.1 Gammaproteobacteria bacterium | reverse complement strand
GCCTGCTCAAACAACTTGTCGTACCGGAAGATGTCTGGCCTACAGGCAATGCTGAATCCATTGCCGAGCAGGAGATGCCGCTTGGAGTACCCGGCTGATGCATTAATGGCTTCAGTGAACGTCAGAACGGCCATGTCATTCCTCGACCGAGGGCGTTTCGTCCTCACCCCAGACGCGGGCGAGGGTGGCTTGGATCTTCTTCTCGAAGCGGGCGATCAGTTCGCGGTTGGCGGCCACCAGCGCTTGCTCGGCTTCGATCTCCGCCACGATGGCTTGCTGTGTGGCGAGGGGTGGGACGGGAATGGTTCTCTCACAGACTGTCGTCTGAGAGATGGATGGCTGGCCACCAACCTTGGCGAATTGATTCAGGTTCAATTGCACCAGCACTTGCGCAAGATATCCCAAATCAATCTCCTGTTTGAACTCCGTAACGTAGAGCGCGTTATCCGTTATCCACGCTTTCGGTTCGGTGATATGCACGGCTCCGCAATAAGCGCCGACACGACCAATAACGATGTTCGGGGCCGCCTGAAAATACTCCGAGTGCGTCCCCGTCTTGCCATTCCCGCCATATACGGGATATGGGCCTTCCTGCATGTTCGATTGCGTGAGACCTCGACCACTGGACAGTTTGATGATCTCGCCCAACTCCACCATCGGCCAGTCGGGGTGGATGGGGATGTGGGGGCGGTAGTGGTCGAGGACGGCGCGGGCGCCATTGATGACTTTCTGGTAGCCTTCGATCTCCGCCACGATCTCCTTCTGCACTTCCAGCGGCGGCAGGGGGATTTGGAGTTCGGCGAACGATGTCCATCCGATGCGTGGAAGCTGCGCGCCTTTGAGTTGCCCCATGACAGCGTCATTGAATCGTGCGCTTCGGAACAGGTAGGCGTAGAGCCCTGGGTCTGTCGTTCCTTTGGTCGCCTCAATGACGAAAATGTCCGTTGAGCAAATGCCTTTTCGATCTGCGAGCCAGACCTTGTTCAAATTAGGCCGCAGCTTTCCGTAGAGAATGTCACGCGGCTTGAAGACATTCTTAAGGCTCTTGATGTCAGCAGGTTTCTCCGTGACGACGTTTCCTTCAATCTCGCCGGTGTTCTGCGTAATGTTTTCAAGGCCAAGATAAGTGACCGGCCCTTCGAGCAACTCTGGAAGCACGGTTTGATCTGCTTTTCGGAACACATCTCCCACCGGAACGAATGGCCACGATGAGACCACTACGCTGCCCTCCCGATACCGCTCCCCGCTCAGGTTGTAGTCGCCATTCGCGGCGATTTTTCCCTTCGCCACTATCAACCCGAGCGTCGGCTGAAGAATGTCAGTCGGTTGACGGCTGCGCAGTGCTCGCAGGTATTCCGCTAGTTCAACTTTCACCTGCGTAAGCTGCTCACCTGCATTCGCGCGGCGCTGCGCACCAAGTCCAAAACCATCGTTTTCAATTTTGAAAAACGCAACACTGTCGCTTTGTTTGGCGAGGGATTTATCGAGAATAAGTATCGAAGTTTTTACCCCAGAATACGGATTGAAAACCCCCGCCGGGAGCGATATCACAGCAACGAGCGAATTTTCGACCAGCATTTTCCGTAGCTCTTTGTAAGCGGTCTGGCTCTGGAAGATAATACCCTCGGGCACGATGATGCCCGCGCGGCCAGTCGGCGTAAGATGCTCGGCGATGTAATCCACAAACAGCACTTCGCTACGCTTGGCCTGGATGGAAAAGCGTTTATGCGGCTTGATGCCGCCTTTTGGCGACATGAAGGGCGGATTGGCGAAAATGACGTCGGCGTATTCGTTCCAGCGCTCTTCGGAGGTGAGGGTGTCGTATTCGAAAATGTGCGGATCGGTGAAACCGTGCAGGTACAGGTTTACCAAGCTGAGGCGCACCATGTCGGGCGAAATGTCGTAGCCCTTAAAATTCTTGGCGAGGAGACCTTTTTCGTCCGGGGTGAGCGTACTATTATTTTTGGCGTCGGCATTGGTGCGCAGGATGTATTTGAATGCGGAAATAAGAAAACCCGCTGTGCCGCAAGCGGGGTCAAGAATCACCTCGCCTTTTTTTGGCGCCAACACCTCAACGATGAAATCAATAATGTGGCGCGGGGAGCGGAACTGGCCCGCATCACCCTGCGAGCCAAGAATGGAGAGCAAATACTCGAAGGCGTCGCCAAGGCGCTCGGAATGGTCGTAACTGAACTCGTCGATAATTTTGAGAAAGCTTTTGAGTGTTTCGGGATCGCGATACGGCAGATAAGCATTTTTGAAAATGTCGCGAAACAGCGCCGGAATGCCGGGGTTCTGCGGCATGGTGCTGATACCTTCGCCGTAGAGGCCGATCAATTCATGGCCGCCAATCCCTGCGCTCATCAGCTTGGCCCAGCCATAGCGGGCGAAGCTGCCAGTAAAGAATTTTCGCTTGCCGCCAAGTTCCTCGGCCTCTGCATCCATGTCGTCCATGAATTTGTAAATGAGCGCGATGGTGATCTGTTCGACTTGTGATTTGGGGTCCGGTACTTTGCCGACGAGAATGTCGCGCGCGGTGTCGATGCGGCGTTTGGTATCGGTATCTAGCAAACTATTTTCCTTCGAGCTGTTTGGCCGCCGATGTTGAGGTCAACACCTGCATTTGGCGGATGGCAATTTCGTTGAGGCGTTTGAGGCGGTCCCCCTGTGATAGCCCCATGTGAATAAATTCGGCGTTCATGCCCTCGATATTGGCGAGCACCAACAGCTGTTCGACACTGGCGTATTCGCGCATGTTGCCCTCTAGCTTGGGGTTGGTGCTCCGCCATTGTTTAGCGGTGAGGCCGAAGAGAGCGACATTGAGCAGGTCTGCTTCGCTTGCGTAGGTGATGGCGGCTTGTGCCGGGGTGACTGCCGCTGGAATCAGGTGCGCCCGAACGGCGTCTGTATGGATGCGGTAATTGAGCTTGGAAAGGGTACGATTCAGGTTCCATGCGAGTGACAGGCGGCGGTTCTCGTCTTCCTTAAGGCGCTGGAACTCCTTGATAAGATAGAGCTTGAATTCCGGGCTAAGCCACGAGCCGAACTCGAAAGCGAGGTCTTTGTGGGCATAAGTGCCGCCACCGTGGCGCCCTGCGCGAGACTGAAAGCCAATGGCTGCCGTAGCCTCAATCCACTTTCTGGGAGTCAGGTGGAAACTATTGAGCCCTGCCTGCGTTTTAAAGGTCTCGAATTCGCCACCTTTAAAATCTGGGTTGTGGATTCGCTCCCAGATGCCGATGTATTCGAGGGTATTGCGGTTTCTCATCCAGCTGTAAATCAGCGAATCGTCACCAAACTTCTTGGACATATCGGTCAGGGAAATGTAATCCTCATCGTTTTGGGAAAGCACGGTGATGGACGTCCCAAGAACATCAATGGTTAATTTCTTTGATTTACTCATAGCTGATCCTATGGCGCGAACTGGTTCAAGGACACGTAATCCTTGATGTAATTGGGTATGAGCGAGCGGTATTTTTTCGGCACGGCCTTGAATTCGCGATTATTGAAGAACGGGTTGGTAGCGAAATCTTGATAATGCCCGCTTTCAATTATGCCGCGCACGGCGTCGCTGGTGGCATACGCCTTGAAATAGTTCTTGAGCGCGGGGATAGCCTCGGCTTCTTCCGGTTTGTAGTCGGCGACGAATTTTGAGAATTCTTCTTCGAGCAGCTCATCCTTGGATTTGAAGCGCGGGATCAGACCGAATATTTTCTCAAGAATTTCGCGTAAGCCCAAGCGACGATCCACAGCGGCGGCTTTGCGCAGCTTATCGAGGGTATAAAACTCGCTGGGTTTGTCAAAAATCTCATGATTGACGTAATTAATTACACGGTCCCACTGCCCCGCTTCAACGGCTTCGACAATGGTCGCGTTCTCGCGCATGGCGTCCTCGAATTTTTCGTAGAACATGCGGTCGATTTTCATGCCGTCGGCTGTAATCTGCTCAACTCGGAGCGACGCGACAATATCGCCGCCAAGATACGCGTAGGTAACTGGCTGGCTCACCGGTCCATCACCCCCATCTTCGCTGCCGCGCGCTTTGGGCCTGATCGGCAATTTGAGCACTTCGTCGTAGTTGAACTCTTCCTCAAAGTACTCACAGTTGGCGAAAAAATCGAACAATTTGTAGGAGACTTTGCGCGGTTCCTTAACGCTTTCCTTGCGATCTTCATCGAATAGCTGTTCGAGGAAGTTGTGTTTGCGCGTGCCACGCCCTTTGATTTGAATGAAATCGGTAGGCGAAAAAATTGGCCGGAACAGCCCCAAATTGAGCAGGTCTGGGCAATCGTAGCCCGTGGTCATCATGCCGACCGTGACACAAACGCGCGCCTTGCTGGTTTTGTAAGTGGGCAAGAAATTGGCAGAGCCGAGCAAATTGTTATTGGTGAAATTGAGGGTGAATTGCTGGGCGTCGGTAATTTGTGAGGTGACTTGCACGGCAAAGTCAGACTGGTATTTACCCGGGAACATAATGTCCGCCATCAGATTCAAAATTTGCGCAAGTTTTGCGGCGTGATTTTGACTAACAGAAAATATGATAGATTTTCCAATCTCGCCACTGATGGGATCACGATGCGCGTGCTCCAAAAATGTTTTGCAGAAAAGCTGATTGGTGGCGTCGGAAAAAAAGCGTTTCTCGAATTCGCGCTGCTTGAACGTCTCTTTCTGGTCCTCGCCTTGATCGTCTTTGAAGTCGACAACAAACCCCTCTTCCGACAGCAGCTGTGTGGTGATCTCGCTGCGGGCATCCACGACGGTGGGATTGATGAGAAAACCATCCTTCACGCCATCGAGCAGTGAGTAGCGGTAGGTGGGCTGGCCGTCCTCACAGCCAAAGGTGCGGTAGGTGTCGAGCAACAAACGGCGTTCGAACTCGCGCGGGTCCTTGGAAGTAGGTTTTGCTTTTTCAAATTTCTTGAGATAGTCGCGGGGTGTGGCGGTGAGCCCCAGTTTGTAACCAATAAAATAATCGAAGACGGCGCGGGCATTGCCGCCAATCGAGCGATGAGCTTCATCGGAGATAACCAAATCGAAATCCGTCGGCGAAAAAAGTTGCTGATACTTGTTATTAAAAAGCAGCGACTGGACGGTGGTGACGACAATTTCAGCGCGTCGCCAGTCATCGCGATTTTCTTTGTAGATAACGGTTTGGTAGTCATTGGCAAGCACTTTACTGAAAGCTTTCTTGGCTTGGTCTTCAAGCTCTAAGCGATCCACGAGAAAGAGCGCGCGACGGGCATTACCCGTGCGCAGAAAGAGTTTGATGACGGCCGCTGCGGTGAGCGTCTTACCTGTGCCGGTGGCCATCTCAAAGAGAAAACGGTCTTTACCGTCTTTAACGGCATGTTGCAGGGCAACGATGGCTTTCTTTTGATAGGGCCGGAGAAAGCGCAGACCGTTGGCGTCAATGAATCTGGCGCGTTCGGCCGCATTCTTCCAAGCGGCCTCGGCCGCATAGCCGGGGCGCTGCGTGAGAACAACGTAATCGTCGTCAACGGCTTCTTCGATAAGTCGCTTGGGATCGGGAACGGTTTTCTGGTAACCCAATACTGACGTGGGCGTCGGGAAGGTGGTGATGACGTAGGGGTTGCCACGCTCAAGATCCCAAAAGTAATGCAGATTGCCGTTGGAAAGGATGATAAAACGGCAACCCTGAGACCGCGCGTATCTGCGTGCTTGCTCCTTACCAACGAGCGGACTTTTGTCTTCCGACTTGGCTTCGACCGTGACAAAAGGGAAGCCTTTTTCGTTAAGCAGAAGAAAATCGATAAATCCCTTTGATGATTTCTCAAAGTTTTCACCGAGGGCGTCAAGATCCTGCGTCTTGATGGTGACGTTGGGCTCAAGCTGAATATTTGCAGGCAAATTGCCATCGGCAAAGAAACGCCAGCCCGAGGCTTCGAGCAGCCTATTTATTTTGATGCGAGCGGTGGCTTCTTTACTTGCCATTCAGTTTCTCAGTACCGCGACGGTTTCGCTGGCGCGATAACAGTTATTAGTCAGGCTGGCAGGTCAGGACTATCAAAAATCTCTAAACATGCCGATGGGCAATAACTGATTGATTCATTGTAGATACTCTGAGGTTATCCGTCTGCGGACGCAACGATATCACGGATCAAGGGTGCGGATGTAGAGTGGCAAAGAAAGTGAGTATAAAACGCCTAATTCAACCCCCACGAAACGCATATCCACGTCCGAAAACGCAAAATTGTGCCCGCGCAAGGTATAATGCGCGAATCTGCCTAAAGTTGTGTGAATGGGGTAAAGGTTAATGCTTGAGCGCAAGGCGACCATCCGGCGGGATACGCTGGAAACGCAGATCGAAGTCACCGTCAACCTAGACGGTACGGGCATCAGCGTTTACGAAACGGGTATTCCATTTTTGGACCACATGCTGGACCAAATAGCGCGGCACGGCGCGTTGGATATCGAAATTCACGCCAAGGGCGATCTCGACATTGACGCTCACCATACCGTCGAAGACATCGGTATCACGCTCGGTCAGGCAGTTGCGCGTGCGTTAGGTGACAGAAAAGGCATTCGTCGTTATGGTCACGCCTACGTTCCTTTGGATGAGGCGATGTCGCGGGTCGTCATCGACTTTTCCGGCCGCCCCGGCCTGGAATACCACGTCGATTTCGTGCGTTCACACATTGGCCATTTCGACGTGGATTTGTTTCACGAATTCTTCCAAGGATTCGTGAATCACGCGTTGGCGACGATACATATAGACAATATCCGAGGCCGCAACGCCCATCACATCGCCGAAACGGTTTTTAAAGCCTTCGGACGTGCTTTGCGGATGGCTTTAGAGCGCGACGAGCGCATGAGCAATATCGTGCCTTCTACCAAAGGGAGCCTTTAATCGTGACAGCGGGGCGTGGCTGAGCATGCAAACGATAGCCATTGTTGACTATGGCATGGGCAATCTTCATTCCGTGAGCAAGGCAATGGAGCGGGTGGCGGGTGACAGCGCGCGCGTTTTAATTACGCATCGTGCGCAAGACATTGCCGATGCAGATCGCGTAGTATTCCCCGGTGTGGGCGCGATGCGCGATTGCATGAACGAATTAAATCGTCTGGCATTGGTGGCGCCCTTGAAAGAGGCGATGCGCGTTAAGCCGGTGCTTTGTATTTGCGTGGGGATGCAGTCGCTCATGGATTCCAGCGAAGAAAATGACGGCGTTTCCTGCCTGAGTGTGGTGCCAGGGCGCGTTCGATTTTTTGGTAACGCGTTGGGTGAATCCGCTGGCCGGGTAGGCTTAAAAATCCCGCATATGGGCTGGAACCAAGTGCGCCAGGTTTCCGATCATCCGATGTGGGCGGGTATTGAGCAGAGCAGCCGCTTCTATTTTGTGCATAGTTATTTTGTAGAGCCGAACGATGCGGCGGTCACGATTGGCGAATGCGAATACGGTGTTAAATTCGCGGCCGCTATCGCGACAGGAAAAGTATTTGCAGTTCAGTTTCACCCAGAAAAAAGCCAACGTGCGGGATTGCAATTGTTAGGCAATTTTGTCCGTTGGCCCGGTTAAGTCTAACAGACCCATTAGTGAGGACGTGTCATGCTCGTTATCCCCGCCATTGATCTAAAAGGTGGCAAATGTGTTCGTTTACGTCAAGGTGACATGAGCGCCGCCACCGTGTATTCGGACGATCCTGTCGCGATGGCGCAAACGTGGGTGGATGCGGGTGCACGGCGATTGCACATCGTTGATTTGGATGGTGCGTTGGAAGGACGCCCCGTTAATGCGCAAGTGATTCATCGAATTGCCGAAGCGTTTCCTGATTTAGCGATTCAAGTGGGGGGCGGAATTCGCGACGAAGACACGGTGCAAGCTTATTTAGACGCCGGTGTGCAATACGCAATTATTGGCACGAAGGCGATAAATGCACCGCATTTTGTCGTCGATGTCTGCTTGGAATTTCCTGGCCATATTATTGTTGGCTTGGACGCGAAGAACGGCAAAGTGGCCATTGACGGCTGGTCCAAGCTGTCCCATCACGATGTGATTGACGTGGCGCAGCGCTTAGCCGAAAACGGTGTAGAAGCCATTATTTACACCGATATCAGCCGTGACGGGATGATGTCCGGCGTTAATATCGAAGCGACTGTCAAGCTTGCCCGCTCGGTTAAAGTGCCGGTCATTGCCTCGGGCGGGATTACTAATCTAGACGATATTCGCAAGCTCTGTGCGGTGGAAGACGAAGGAATAATGGGCGCCATCACAGGTCGTGCAATTTACGAAGGCTCGCTCAATTTCGCCGAGGCGCAAGCGCTCTCCGATAGTCTAAAAAGAAAGTAGGTTGCGACGTGGGCTTAGCTAAACGAATAATTCCGTGCCTTGATGTCGATCAGGGCCGCGTGGTGAAAGGCGTTAAATTCCTAGAACTGCGTGACGCGGGCGATCCCGTTGAAATTGCCCAGCGTTATGACGACCAAGGCGCAGACGAGCTAACATTTCTGGATATCACCGCCAGTTCTGACCAGCGTGAAACGATGGTTCATGTGGTCGAAGCGGTGGCGTCGCGCGTGTTTATTCCGCTCACGGTAGGGGGCGGTATTCGCGTGGTTGAAGATGTGCGCCGAATGCTCAATGCCGGTGCAGACAAAGTATCTATTAACACCGCGGCGGTGCATAACCCCGAATTTGTGCGCGAGGCATCGCAGCGTTTTGGCGCGCAGTGCATCGTGGTAGCGATGGACGTAAAGCGCGTTGCCGACGTTGACGGCGCACCGCGTTGGGAGATATTTACCCACGGTGGTCGTCGTGCCACTGGTTTGGAAGCAGTGGCATGGGCCAAGAAAATGGTGGCCTATGGCGCAGGTGAAATATTGCTAACTAGCATGGACCGTGATGGCACACGCGCGGGTTTCGACCTCGATATTACACGGCGTATAGCCGATAATGTGGCGGTGCCCGTGATTGCTTCCGGTGGCGTCGGAACGTTAGAGCACTTGGTGGACGGCGTGCAGAAAGGCGGTGCGGACGCTGTGTTGGCGGCGAGCATCTTTCATTTCGGTCAGCACACCGTTGCGCAGGCTAAGCACGCGATGCGGTCGGCTGGCATTGAAGTTCGTCTATAATGGCTGCCTGGCTGGATCAGGTGAAGTGGGATGCCGATGGCCTCGTTCCGGCCATCGCTCAGGACGAGCAGAGTGGTAAGATCCTGATGATGGCTTGGATGAATCGCGAAGCATTGAGTTTATCGGTCGAGCAGGGCCGGGCAATTTATTGGTCGCGGTCCCGTGCGAGGCTCTGGCCCAAGGGCGAGGAAAGTGGAAACGTACAGCAGATTCGGGACATCCGCCTTGATTGCGACAACGACGTTATTTTGCTGAAAGTGCAGCAGATCGGCGGAATTGCCTGTCATACAGGGCGTGAGTCATGTTTTTATCAGCGTTTGGAAGGCGAAAGCTGGGTGAGCGTGGAGCCGGTTTTGAAAGATCCCGCAGATATGTACCGGAAAAACGATAAATGAATGAAAATGTGGCCAAGAATGATATCTTGGCAGGTTTAGCGCATACATTGGAAGTGCGCAAGGGCGCCGATCCGTCGCGATCTTATGTCGCGCAACTCTACGCGAAAGGCGTTGATGCGATTGCCAAGAAAATTGGTGAAGAAGCGGCGGAAACGATTATTGCGGCAAAAAACGATGATCCGGCGGCCTTAGTGTATGAAACTGCCGATTTGTGGTTTCACACCTTGGTCATGTTGGCGCATAAGGGATTAGGGCCTCAAGATGTTCTGGCGGAGCTAGAACGTCGCTTTAGTGTCTCAGGTATAGAGGAAAAGGCCGCGCGCGGGAAGCCTGCGTAGGTTTAGATTTTGGTGGCATGACATCACAGTGAGTCGAAAGGCGACTGGCTGGCTAGTTTAGGAGTAGCGTATGGGCGTTAGTATTTGGCAATTGTTGATTATTTTGGTTATCGTTTTAGTGTTGTTCGGCGCCAAGCGCTTGCGCACGATCGGTACGGATATTGGCGGCGCAGTAAAAGGCTTCCGGGACTCCGTGAAAGATGGCGAAGAAGCACAGCGTAAGGCGGTCGAGCCGGAGAAAGTTGAACTCAAAGCCTCTAGCGTCATTGAAGGCGAAGTGACCAAGAAGGAAAATGACCGCGTCTAGCTTTTTTTTCGCTGTTTAGCGTATGTTCGGCATTGGCTTTTGGGAAATCGTCTTGATTGGCGTTATTGCCTTGGTAGTGGTCGGGCCGGAAAAGTTTCCCGGTATGGTCAAAACGGCGGGCTTTTGGTTGGGCCGTTTTCGGGAAATGACCTCCAATGTCAAACAGGAATTCAAAAATGAAATTGATCGCGCCGAGCATTTGCGGAAATTGATTGAAGAACAGCAGGAAATTTTGCAGCGGCATCAAATTACTGACGAGACGAAGGCGGTTGTTGGTGCATCGGTAACGACAGCGATGGTCGCGCCGGTGGTCAGCGAGGTGGCTGCGGCACCGTCACCGTCACTCGCAGCGCCTGCTAGTCGCGCCGTCCCAGCGGCGGCACCGTTGCCGCCCTTGATTAAGCCGCCACCGATTATTTCGACCGCCTCACCTGCGCCTACCCCCGGTCAGGATTGATGGCTACACCGCCAACGCACGATCCGCTCAATGAGCAGCCTTTGGTTGCGCATCTGATTGAATTACGTAACCGACTCGTAAAAGCACTCATTGGTGTATTGGTGGTGCTGGTTCCTTTGCTGTTTTTTGCGAACGAAATCTATACCGTCGTTGCAAAGCCGCTGATGGCCGTCATGCCGCCGGGCGCATCCATGATTGCCACGGAAGTCACCTCGACCTTTCTGGCGCCCTTCAAATTAGTGCTAATTTTGGCGATCTTTCTGGCGATGCCCGTGGTGCTTTATCAAGTATGGGCATTCATCGCGCCGGGTCTTTATCGACATGAACGCCGTTTATTATTCCCGTTATTGGCCGCGAGCATATTTCTCTTCTATTTCGGCGCAGCCTTCGCCTATTTCCTTGTGTTCCCGCTCATGTTTAGCTTTTTCGCATCCACGGCGCCCGATGGTGTCACGATGATGACGGACATTAGCAGTTATCTTGATTTCGTGCTGGCGGTGTTTTTGGCCTTCGGTATTGCGTTCCAGGTGCCCATCGTCACCATCGTGCTCGTGTGGACTGGCATGGTGACGCCAGAAACGCTACGCAAGAGCCGTCGCTACGTTATCGTTTTAGCCTTCGTAATCGGTGCGGTGTTGACGCCGCCCGACGTTTTTTCACAAACGCTGTTAGCGGTGCCGATGATTCTGTTGTTTGAGATTGGGCTGTTCTT
Source organism: Gammaproteobacteria bacterium (assembly GCA_031416175.1). Lineage (GTDB taxonomy): Bacteria > Pseudomonadota > Gammaproteobacteria > S012-40 > S012-40 > JANOTC01. The sequence continues at coordinate 3,990 of JANOTC010000164.1, read as the reverse complement.
TACGAAATATTTTGTGAAGAAAGAGACGTCTGTTGGAGAAATAACAACGACGGCACCCTCGCCGATCCCTGTAGCCGGGGCTGCGGCGGCATCTAGCGGCATGGCGAGCAAGCCAGAGCCAGAATTCGATATGGACGCCGAATTTGAGCGCGCGCAAGAAGATGAGCGACGATTGGCAGAAGGGTTGCCGCCGCGTGGGCAGGGCAAGCCAAACGATCAGGGTTCGACTGATCTGAGCGATGCCAAATAGATCGAGCGTTGCTCTGCTCAATACACGGCGGCTGCATCCATCGCCGCATACCGATCCAACGCCTTTTGCATCGCCTCCGGAAAAGGGCTGGCCACCATCACGCCATTTTCTTTACGCATGGCGGCGATTTGTTGCTGACCATGCGCAATCAATTCTGGCTCGTGCTTTCCGCCAATTCTATTAGCGCGTAGGTAGTCGTAAAGCATCGTCACTCGATTTTGCGTTATTTTTCCTGCGCGCATGCGAATGATGACGTGGTCGAAGGCGAATAATTCGAGATAGTATTCGCAAGACACGCGTGTGGTGACGAGACACAAGCCGCGATTCAATTCCGTCAATACGTCCGGTGCTTCGTCGCGCAAGAACATTTCGCGGCAACGTCCTTGCCAGCGGATGTGGTTGGCGTAATAAACGTTACCTACTAGGTTGGTTTCTTCAAAGCCTACGATATGGTGATATTCATAGCAGCGCATGATGATGTGTCACTCGTCTGTTTGGGGGAGAGCGGGTGGGCGCGGGGCGATATCTTCCAGGCCACGCCCGCGTGTTTCAATACTTCTACGTGCCAGAACCAGTGCCGAGAGCATGACGGGTATGGCGACGATAACAGCGGCCATGGAGAGGCCTGGCGCGAGTGCGGCCAAGCCAACGCCCACGCCGACAATGCCGCCGAGTTTGCTGCTGCCAGCAACAAGTCCGGTGCCAGTGGAGCGTACGCTGACTGGATAAATTTCTGCACCGTACGGAATGAGCATGGCGATGACTCCGCTGCTACTAATGAGTAATGTGACGACTAAGGCGGTGAGGACGCCGTCGGCGTTTTCGATGCCAGATTCCAAGAAGGTGAAGCCAAATAGTGCTGTGGCTGTTAGCAAAGTGAACAGGACCAAGCTGTTCTTAGAGCTCCAGCGTTGGTACAGCCATGCCGCCAATATTGCGCCTGGGAATGCGATAAGGGCTGACTTTGCCAATAACGTCTGTGCGGCGGCGGGGCTTAAGCCTAATTCGCGAAGATTGCTGGGGAGCCACAGTAAAAACCCAAAATTGACTAAACCCCAGGCGACGCCGCTTGCGGTTAAGTAGCCGCCGACCGTGCCGATGCCGCCCAATAATACAATTAGCCCGCCGCGTTGGCGCACCGGGACGGTTTCCACCAGGAGCGCGAAGGCAATGGGTAGAAGTCCTCCGGTCGATATTCCCATCAAAAAGCACATCACTATATTGCCCATAAATGTCGGCATTGCGCCGCAAATAGATGTGCCGATGAACATCATGGCGGCGAGTAATATGGATGCGCGCCGTCCGATGAGATCGCCGAGCAAGCCCCATACGATTGACCCAATGACGGTTCCCGTCAGCGCGACTAACGGTAATAGCGCAACGGTCGCTTTAGAGAGACCGTATTCCGCCATCACGCCAGGAATGATGAAGCCGAGTGTGGCGGGTTTCATCACATCGACAATAAGTGCGATGACGAGTACCGCGAACAGTTTCCAGTGGGCAGGCGTGAGCGGCGCATCGTCCATCGCCCGCGCGCCATCTTTTCAGTGCGGCGGGGCCGGGTCACCAGGTTGAACGCGTAGCCAGGATTGCGGCTTGTGCAACAATTCATCATTACCCAATGCCAGTTCTTGCAGTTCGGGCCAACGATTAATTTCACCTTTCACAAAACCCGTCGCTTGCAGCGCTTCTGGCAGACCGTCATTGTCGAAATCGTCCAATTTTGCGTCCCACGACCACGCACTGCGTGAAAGACCTAAGGGTTCGCTGCGATCAATGTAGGGCGCAATACCTTTGTTCATTTACCCCGTCTCGCCGGTACTAACAAAGGCGAAATGACTTTCTTCCAGTGCAAACTCCTCCGCGATATTGCTCACGTAAATGTCTGGCACGCCATCGCCATTCAGGTCGGCAAAGTCGACGCCCATCCCCTTAAAAGAGTCGCGCCCCAAAACTTTGGACGACGGAGTCGTGAACGAGCTTTCGCCTTCCAGCAAGGCGAAGCGAAGCTTGCCGGGTGTTGAACGGTTGTGTACTAAATGGTCAGGGCCAAAATCGTTGGCAAAGTACAATTCCGGTAACAGATCGCCGTCGAGTTCGGCGGCGCCGATAGCCAACGTCCAACCATGACCGACGATGGCGTCTAACCCGGAGTCTGCTTCAACGAAACCGAGTGGCGTCCATAGTAAAAATCGCTTACTGCCACCGTTGTAGGCGCGTGACATGGAATCTTGCATTTCCTCCTGGTTGGTCGCGGTTGCATCTAATGCGCGTGAGCCATCCGGAAAATAATTGCCGACGATGAGATCAGCGTGACCGTCGCCATCCACATCAGCCAGCGTCGCCGCATTGGAATACCAGCGCTCACTCCCGGGTGCGGGAGAAATGATGATCTGATCACTGCGGGGGTCAACGTGGCATACGTCGTTGGCCAAGCCGTCGCCGTCTAAATCGCCGATTGCCATCGCCGCGCCGACGGACGAAATTCACGCAGAAATATGCTCTAAACTCGGATTGACCGGGCGCACGTTGCGTGATGGATAGCCCGGCAAATCTGGCAAAATGGACGACGTGAAATGAAATCGCGTTGCCAGTAAACCGCGCTCGGTGTCGGAGCTGTCGGGTAGTCGAGCGAAGCCGTACAGCGTTAACGCAATAGCCACTGCACAAAACCGCGTGAGATGGCGTTGTACAAATTTAAGCGAGAATGAATTCATCATGCGACCTCCTCCGTAGAGTGGTTAACCGCTGCTTGTTGATCGCGTAGACATAACGTGAATTGTGATTGAACCCTTTGTCGCCACACTTCGTAGGCGGGAACGCGTTGGTCAGGCAGCAGGTCTATCAACGCGCTGTCTGTTCGGCGGGCGACATCGCTCGCCGTCTGCCCCCACACCAATCGGCAGGCCAACTCATTGAACGGCGATGGATTGCCTGCTCTTTCTCGCGCCTTTGCCGCAAAGGCCACGCCCTGCGCGAATTCAGGCAAATTCACACCTGCACTGACTTTGAGCTTTTCTATTGTGGTGCCGCTGACGCCACCGGCGTATCCACAGGCTAGGCCGACACCGCCCCAAAGGTCGCTTCGTCGGTTTTCGTCAAACGCACGCATCGTCTCGACAATTTGTTCTGCGGAGGCGCCGTTGACGAACCACACGCTACGCCCCAGACCCTGGTCAACTGCACGTAAGGCGTAGCCCCGCAGGCGTGGCCGCGTCTGGCCATTGATGAATCTTTGCCAATGGAAATAGCCCTGATGAAAGCCGTAGCCATCAACAGCTAACCAGCGCAGCAAGGGATCTAAACGTTCTAAACGGTGTTCAACCCTAACGGGTAATCTAGCCCACGCCCTATTACGCATTACACTGTCCTCCATGAAGTTTAAACACCGCACCAAAAATTTGCGTTCTGTTCTCCCCGGAAACGTGTCAGCTTATGTGCTGATCTATCAATGTATATCCGAATGGCGTTCAAGCTGAGCGTGGCGGTTCGTTGAGGACTCCCAAATGGTTGAGACATTACTGGGTAAGTGAGCGAGGGAATGGTCGAGGAAATTCGATACTGAATCCCCGCCCTGAGGAAGCGCGCTACACTTGCCTGGTGCAGCGCCAGTAAGGCATTAAATACGCCACTTCTCGATTTAACAATAAAAACAAAGTGGTAAAAATCTACGAACTTCCGCTAACGGACAGTATGTAAAAAAACCGACAGAAATTTACGTCTTATTGTTCTTGTTCTGA
>JANOTC010000163.1:0-3636 GCA_031416175.1 Gammaproteobacteria bacterium | reverse complement strand
ACCGAATCATCCCACGCAACCCGATTTCTTGCAGGCTGCTTACGGGGGTAGTGGACTCATCTATTCCTTTGAGGTCAACGACGTCGATCAAGAATACGAAAAGCTCAAGAAGAGCAAAATCCCCATTCTCCTTCAAGTAAGAACCGAGGAATGGGGGCAAAGGCATTTCATGATCAAAGACCCCGGCGGAATGGTGATCGATGTCGTACAACACGTAGAGCCAACTGACGAATACAAAGACAAGTATGCCGGTTGATAGCAGTGTGAACCTCTTCAATCACGAAACCTAACGACGAAGGATAGATCGTGCGAGCGATAGCGAGCCACGATCTTATCCTGGGGTTGATCGAGCCCGGAATTCGTTACCGAACGCTTTATATAAGAAAATATATTTCTGGAAGCGGCGGGAAATGCGGAGGGTATTTTGACTAACACTTTATTTGAGGCAAGTGTCACCTGGCGCCTAAGAAAAGGTTGATAATCTCGATTCAACGTCAATCGAGCTTGAGAACGTGTTGCCAATAGAAACGCAGACCAATGCGGTCTATTATGATGATGCTCCAAGCATGCGAATCAACCGATGGCGGAAAATAGATTTCCAACTGTTCGGAGGTCGTTTGTCGGGGCAACAATCGTGGTTTTCAGTTACGCGGCGGTCGGCTTAGGCCCCTCGTCCGGTTTACGCGAACATTAGGCCATAGGAGAGCACATGTACCTATTCTTTGACACAGAAACAACTGGAATCCCACGGAACTACAAGGCACCAGCGTCGGATCACCGAAACTGGCCGAGGCTTGTCCAGATTGCGTGGCTACTAGTCGATGAGAAAGCAAACGAGGTTGCAAGTGCCGAGCACATAGTCAAGCCCAACGGCTTCACAATACCACAAGATGCCGCCAAGATTCACGGCATCACCACTGAGATGGCGACCCAAAATGGGATTGATCTCAAGGTCATCCTCGCTGCGATCACGCCGAATATCAACAAGGCGTCCACGTTAATCGCGCACAACATTCAGTTCGATGAGAAGATTCTGGGCGCCGAGTTTCTGCGAATCGGTGACATCAATGTTGTAGAGTCGAAGCCACGAAAATGCACAATGCAAGGAGCAACAAATTACTGCCGTTTACCCGGCCCATACGGATACAAATGGCCCACCCTCCAAGAGTTGCACATGAAGCTTTTCAACGAATCGTTCGAGGGCGCACATCGTGCGCTTAAGGATGTCCGCGCCTGTGCGAGGTGCTACTTCGAACTCAAACGGCTGAAGGTCATGACCTAACGAAGAAGGATAGATCGTGCGAGCGATAAGAATTAGACAGTGATATATAGAATATCTTTCTCATGGATGGAAAGATGGACATACTTAACGGGTAGATGCTTTAGCTCACGGGAAAACACGTATGAATTTAAATTCGGCTCGGATATTCGTCAATGTGGTTGCTAAAGGCAGTTTCTCGACCGCAGCCATAATTAATGGGAATCCCTGTCGCGACGATGAGCCGACTATACGTTAGACGGCTATGCGAAACTTTTTTAGGCTATGCTGAATAGCGAAAACCCTATTTCAACGGAGAGGTGACATGACTAATATTACAAAGAACACGATCTGCCTTTGGTACGATAACGGCGCCGAGGAGGCTGCACGATTTTATGCCGAGACATTTCCCGATTCGGCGGTCGGCGCAGTGCACCGCGCCCCTGGGGATTATCCATCGGGAAAAGAAGGCGACGTATTGACTGTCGAGTTCAGCGTACTGGGCGTTGCGTGCCTTGGACTTAACGGCGGACCCGCGTTCAAGCACAACGAAGCGTTTTCGTTTATTGTTGCGACTGAAGACCAAGTCGAAACGGATCGCTACTGGAACGCGATCGTTGGTAACGGCGGTCAGGAGAGCGAGTGTGGCTGGTGCAAAGACAAGTGGGGCATTTCTTGGCAAATTATGCCAATGGCCTTGACGAGAGCATACACTAGTTACGATCGCCTAGCGGCCAAACGGGCGTTTGATGCGATGATGACAATGAGGAAAATCGATATTGCTGTTATCGAGGCGGCGTTTCGCGGACGCTGATCCGATCAAATTTTATATGGAAAAAAATCACCCATTCCATTTGAAACAAGGGGAGCGATGTCCTATAGTCCTATGTGAAGATAAAATTTATTACAAGAAGTCATGGGGTGGGGAAATTTATGAAACGGATCTTATTCGGTAGTCTCAATTATTTTTGCTTGGGTTCGATTGCTCTAGCTGTCTTGTCGGCGTGCGGTGAGACACCCGACGCTAAAAAGGTTTCGCCCGCGAACGAGCCTGAATCAGAGGTTACCAGTCGTGCGCTTAACGGCAACGCTTATCCCAATTTGACGCTAATGTTCGGCAACGGCTACGTGACTCCGTCGGCCACGGGCATCACAGTGGCGCCGTCCGGATTCTTAGGGAGCGTGGGCGGGTTCGGGTTCAATGGTAGTATCGCGAGCCTTCTTGGAAACCTGGGTGGCGGCGGTTTAGGCGGGTTTGGCGCATTCGCCAACGCGTTTGTGGGTTCCTTACCCACATCACCGATCGGCGGAGCACTTCCGACGCTGGTTCCTCCCGGTGTTGGTGCAGGTGCAGGTGCCGGAACTGGCGGCTTCGGCGGCGGCTTCGGTTTACCCGTCGGCACAACGCCTCCACTGGGAGCAGGCGTCGCGTTGCCCGTCGGCGGTGGTTTTGTGCCACCTACCTTTGGCGGCGCCGTGCCCGCCTTGCCGTTCGCAACGCCGTTCTCGACTTTACAAAGTAATAGCTGGCTTTCCACGAAATCCGGTGGACAAGTTTCGTTGGTCGACGTCAACTTAAACGAATTTGTTAACCCACTTGCGTCTAACCTTAATTTAGTGTTCGTTGTGCCCAATGTTAGAAGCAAGTTAAATGACGGGGTCAGCGCCGCCGCCGTCACAGATACCGTCACACCTTGCGCTGGGGGCGGCACGATGACACGCTCGGTAAACGACGTCGTTCCTGTGGGCTTTTCAACAGGCGATAGCCGTTCCACGACGTTTGCGAGCTGCATTCAACGCCTAGGCGGTACAGTGGTAACCAATGGTAGTCGAAGCTTCACGGCGGATTTGGTGCAAGGTGTGCCCTTTGTCGATCCAGTTTATAGCGTGAATACGTCCATTTCCGTCAACAATCTTTCTCGCACAGACTCAGCTACCTCGGCATCGAAAACGGAAAATGGAACATCCACTACCAACGTTGACGTTACCGCAACCAACGTTTCACACAACGCCGCCGGTAATGGCACGATGGTGCGCACGAACACCACGGGCACCACTAACGTCGCGTATACGTTCGACATGACATTTTCGCTCGACAAGGTAGCAAGCACTTTTAGTATGGGCTTCAATTCCACCATCAACAAGACAGGCGCGACGGCAGGCGACACCGTGGTAAGTACGCCTACGCCGTTTACCGGCGCACGAGGGGCGTCACCGACCGCTGGCGTACTCAGAGTGGAAAAGACCACAAATGGCGTGCCAAGTAGCTTGGTTGTGGTCACGGCACAAGCGGATGGGACAGCGATTGTGCAAACAGACACGAACGGCGATGGCATCTTTGATACCACAGAGACAGTGGCGAGTTGGATCGCTATTGG
>JANOTC010000162.1:0-5436 GCA_031416175.1 Gammaproteobacteria bacterium | reverse complement strand
TTTTACAAAAGGCTGCTATCCGTCGGTAGCGCGCATAACGTTTAATAGTCGCTTGTAGTTGTTGGAATGAGCTATCTGCGAGCGATTCACTTGCAAACCGTTCCACGAGAAATGCAGTACCTGAACCACTGTGGTAGCGTGCCTGGATCTCCTTATCATCTTTACTGAGCGTGATGCTTTGGTCTAAGCGCAGGGCGCTTACGTTACGCAGTTCCCCCGTAGCGCAAAATTGCAGATGCAGCGATTTCTCAAATAGCGTGATAATGTCTTTCTTTTTCACGGAATTTTCCTAGTTTTTGCGGGCGGCGATGAGGCCAATCTTATTGAGGTAAATTTGCACACCATCGATTGCATCATCCACACAAGGTTCAATTAGTCGATACCCATTCTCGGATGCGAACTCTTCCCATAGTGCTTGAGAGAAAACTGCTGCAGATTCCAGAAAGGGTGCTTTACGCCCTGTGGTGTTGAGTGCGTACCAAAGAGGGCGATCCATGCCCTTTAGCCAGCGGAAATGTGAGGAGGGCAACTTGCCTGAAGATAGAGCCGCCTTGTGCATTGTGTGCAAAAGAGTGCGCGGATACGGATGCTTGTTCAGCCACTCCGCAGCTTCCGGACGCCGAGCGTATTTGGCAAATGCATTGCTCGCTAGACGCAAATCGGGATAGCCTCTCATCCCGTTCCAAGTGTGCTTATGGCAGGAGCGATTTAGACTATCGAGCAGCTCTTGTGTTTTATCAATGTCTTTTCCATCAGAGAAGATGCGCGCCCCGAACACGGCAAACAACGCTTTCTCATGTTCAGCCAACTCTGTTAACGATTTAATCCGTTGACCTAGATCTGCAATTAGCAGTTCTTGACAGCGGGTGCGGTCCAGCACGCCATTGACAAGCAAGCCATGTTTTTCGATCCATTCCTCAACATTCATAGAGGAGCGATGTTCCTCGGGATCCGAATTTAGTAGCAACGTGTCTTTATCGCCGTAATACAACGAGGGAATGATCGCGGGAGAGTGTTTTGACATGATCCAGGGCAACGATTGGACCGTGATTTTTCGTCGTGTCAGATTTGTCTTATGTCGAACCGCGATTCGGATACCGTAAAGTGACATCAGAATTGGAATCCAGACAAACAGGTAGCCAGCCTCGTTCATCACGGACAATAATTGGTGGAAGGTAACGGTGCCTGGGTTCGTTGCTAGATAGGCAGCTTCCTGACGCAATAATCTCACTGAGTCAGGCATGAATGGCCAGTCCACTGTACCGAGCTGATACCAAGCCCATTTCAAGCCAAAATACGTAATCTCAGCATGTGATGTGTACCACATGAACAATCCAAATCCGATCACTAATCCGATCATCCCCATATAGACCAGCCCCATATCATCGCGCTTACCGTGTGGTGACCCGTTCATATTGAGTTTGCCTTAAAATTTGAGCGAGTTTTGGTAGACGTCCGCGATGTATCTAGCCTTAATATGGGGCGTACGTGAGTGGTAATGGCCCACACCATCCCAAAAGCTACCATCTGCAAGATTAATTTCGTAACGAAGGATATATGCAGCTGCGCGGACCGACCAACAGAAGTCGTTAGTGATCATTTCTTTCGTCACTCCAAACTCAAGTTGCAGGCGGTTCGCCCACACCGTATTGATTTGCATCGGGCCGTAGTCTGTTGTCTTGTTTTTGTTTTTGCTTTCAGTGCCCAGACGACCACCCTCAGTTAGCCAGACAGCGAGTAACCCGCGCAGAGGCAATGTGTAATCAATTGCGGCCTGTACCATGCAGGTTGGTACATCGATAGGCGCTGGAAGCATTACTTGTTCCTTTTGTGGGTTGCAGGGAATAAGATTTCGTATAATATATATAATACAAAATTAATATGCAAGGATCCAAGGCCCCAATCCAATGGGTATATTCGCCATGCGACCCATAAATTACGGGGTAAAGATCTCCGCTGAGGGCTTGCAGTTTTTATTCAAGGGCAGCCGAAGTCGTTTCGATGCGGAGTATGGGGAATGAAAATGAATCCACTTACAGCTACTATCTGGAATAGCGCGAGAGGGCTCGTATTGGCCGTCATAATTGCCATGGTTGGAGGCTGCGATCACAAGCAACCCAAAGGCAATGATGAGCGGCGACAATTTATCCAGGGTTTTCAGACGACGTTCTACCGAGTCACTGATGGTAAGCAGGGGTGGACTGAAATTTCGATTGCTGTAGACCGGAGTGAAACCTTTCGTATGCCTGTTTTTTTTACTGATGGCGGGACATTTGTTCAGATTAGTAATGATGAAGCGGTGAAACTTATCGATAGATGGATAAAACAACGAGCAGCGAATATTGCGGCCTACGGCTCCATTGATCCTCAAGTGGGAACTATGCCGTTTTTGGCTATCGACCTCAAACAGCCTTAAAAGAATTGCAATGAGCGAACGTAAATACCTCGATGCTGTACCGGCCTACCTTGCAACCGCAACAGACGGTCGCACCGCGCCCTTTATTGTTTCGCTATTAATGTATGATGCTGCGAAAAAACTTAGGCTCACTTCAGCCGTAGAGGCATCGATAAACAGAACGGTTGATCTTACCGGACGGGAGGGTCTTGCGACGGCGATAATTGCCGACAACGATCCTTTTCCTTCAACCGTAATTCGGTATATGGAACGCGCAATGTCCTTTGGGGCGATAGTTCTCTTCAGTTGCCAAAGTCCGGGAACCGCTGAACGTCTAATGCAGCATCTCGACGCTAACTACCGGTTGACTCTCATCCGCGAAGGCTAAAATCGATTTAGAAGCCTTGCATGATAATAATTATATGTGTACTCTATCAATTATTAATGTATGACTGTTTGGAGCCACCATGAACACCCTGACACTTAAAGAATTACGAGCTACTGCCCAATCTGGAGGCATTACCGGAGTCACCTTGAAAGCAGAAGGAGGGGCGTTTTTTGTTAAGATTGACACTCGCAGTGGTGAGGAAGCCATTTTAACAAAAGCGCGCAACAGCCAGCCTCGAAGCTTCGGAAATCCTCTTCAAGCGCTGACTTTATTACGCGAGCTTGGCCTTGTCGTCGGTTTTTTTAATGTTGCGCTATGGAATCCAGATGAGAAAGCAGGCAGAACCAGACCAGACCGGACCGAAGCGCTAAAGCGTGCGCATGGCGCCGCCGAACACGACAGATGGTTTCGCGAACAGGTGCAGCAGGGCGTGGCCGAAGCGGACGATCCGAATACGCTGTGGGTATCGCACAAAGTCGTAAAAGACGACATTCAGAAACAGCGGAAATCACTCCAGGCGCGTCTTGCTCTCAAGGCGAAATAGATGGAACTGGTATGGACCCCTCGAACGCGCCGGGATCGGGAGGCCGCAATCGAATATATAGCACAGGACGATCCAGGTGCCGCTCTTAATCAACTTGACAAGATTGAGCGGCAAACCGACATGTTGCTTGAGCATCCGGAAATGGGACGCCCTGGCCGGGTTGAAGGAACCCGTGAGCTTCTCATTAGCCGAACTCCATTCATAGTCGTCTATCGATTAAAACCACGCGCCAAACGTATAGAATTGATCCGATTTTTGCACGGCGCTCAACAGTGGCCGAAAAACTAGAAGAACCATGGATCTTTTCACGTTTTTTTAGTTTTTCGGATTGGCCTGATTTAGCTCATAAGTTTTATGGCCAAATGTGATTTCACCGGTTCTTTACTCTGTCTTGAAGTGTTTTGTATAATGGATAAAATACGAACTCAGGATGACGGTATTAATCATGGCAAAAAAACGCAGCAGGCCGATAACCTGGACCAGTTTACATTCGATTTTGCGTTTCACGAAAACATCAACACCATTGAAGGACTACAAGCTAAAATCGATGTTGACGAGAATGAAGGAGCAGACCATGTTTTCCACACAACAGCCATTGGCGATAGCAGCCCAACATCTGAAAACAACGACAATCGAAGCGGTCCGCCGTTCGCCCTCGTTTCATCTACAAGGATGGAAAATTCTCGATCGGTGGGCATTCAACAGTCCGGACAAGTTGCAGAGCTTGGAAGCACAGGGCGAAGTGATCTTACTGGGGCGCCTTCTGGAACAACAGAGGATCGAGCATCGGGTACTGACCCACTCGGTGGAGCAACGCAGCAGCGGGTTAACGGACCACGAAATCTTGGAACTGAACGAAATCAGCACCGAGCTATAGCGCTAGCCGCCGACTATACAATTAGCAGCGCAGACCAACTTGGCGAAGGCGGTGCCAAGGCCAAGTTCCGCGACAACCTAAACGCGCTTCACCTCTTGATGCGACTGCGTGAGCAAGAACGACCGGCGACGCGCGATGAACAGGCTACCCTCGTTCGATATGTAGGTTGGGGTGGACTACCGCAAGCTTTCGATCATCGCAACCAAGACTGGCAAAACGAATATTTCGAACTTTCCAAACTCCTAAGTAAGGATGAATACGAGCGTTCTCGGCGCTCCACTCAAGATGCTCACTACACTTCTCCTACCGTTATTGAAGGCATCTATAAAGGGTTAAAACGTCTTGGATTCAATGGAGGCCGAGTACTAGAACCTTCAGTTGGCACGGGTAACTTTATTGGCCTCATGCCTGAGCAGCTACGTGCGGCAAGCCACTTTACGGCCATCGAGCTGGATCTGCTAACGGCTGAAATTGGTCGTCACTTGTATCCAACGGCCACACATATCAACCGTGGCCTTCAGGATGTTGTAATTCCTACCGGCCATTTCGATGCCTGCGTTGGCAATCCGCCCTTCGGAAGCCAGGCTCTCTACGACCCACATCACAGAGAGTTAGGCGGTTTCTCGATTCACAATTACTTCCTGGCGAAATCGCTGGACAAGCTGCGCGAAGGGGGGCTCCTCGCTGTTGTAGTCAGCCGTTATTTTATGGACGCAGCTAATGTCACTGCGCGTGAACATATCGCCGATCGAGCGCATTTTCTAGGCGCGGTGCGGCTACCAAATACGGCATTCAAGCGAAATGCACTTACCGAGGTTACCACCGACATTATTTTTTTGAAAAAAGCCATCGTTGGCGAGACCACGGCCAAGCGCTGGGTGGGCGTTGGCGAGATTCGGGATCATGAAACCGGCGAGCCGATCGTGCTTAACCAATACTTCGTCGATCATCCCGAGCAGATGGCTGGCCGCATGGCCATAACCAATAAGATGCACCGGGAAGCAGCCGACCTGATACCCGAGCCAGGTGTCGATCTGGCTAGCGCGATCGAACAGCGCCTTGCTGCGTTGCCATCGAATATCTACCATGCCTTCGTTTCAGACTTGAATCGAGTAGCTAAGCAAGATGACAACCCTAGGCTTACGCTACCGGTTACGCTCAAAATCGGTTCCTACTTTGTAACGCCAGCTGGTCGCCTGGCACGTCGCCTGCCCGATGTGCTCGATGAGCAC
>JANOTC010000161.1:0-6692 GCA_031416175.1 Gammaproteobacteria bacterium | reverse complement strand
GCCGCGCGCGGTAAAAATACAACTCATATCAGCTCCACCAATGCTTGCGAGCGTTGCCACAATTCCGTCGCTTGGAAACCGACGACTAAGGTGGATCATACCCAGGTGATGGGAACCTGCGCGAGCTGTCACAACGGCGCGACCGCCAAAGGCAAATCGACCGCTCATATTGCCTCGTCGACTGCATGTGGCGCCTGCCACTCGGATAAGGCGTGGATACCTACATCCAAAGTGGACCACAATGAAGTGATTGGGAGTTGCGCAGGCTGTCACAACGGCGTTAGTGCCAAGGGCAAGTCGCCCACACACGTGCAAACAACCAGCGACTGCTCAGTCTGCCACACCTCCAGCGGTTGGATTCAGATAAATGCAGTCGACCATAGCCAAATAACCGGAAACTGCCTAAGTTGTCACAACGGCGTAGTCGCAAAGGGTAAATCGGCTACACACATTAGCAGTAGCACGCTGTGTGAAAAGTGCCACAACAAAGTGTCGTTTGTGCCCGCCTTTAAGGTCGACCACACCCAAGTAGTGGGCGTTTGTTCGAGCTGTCATAACGGCTTAGCCGCGCGCGGTAAAAATACAACTCATATCAGCTCCACCAATGCTTGCGAGCGTTGCCACAATTCCGTCGCTTGGATACCGACGACTAAGGTCGACCATACACAGGTCATCGGTACGTGCTCAACATGTCATAACGGTACCATTGCCAAAGGCAAAACCTCCACTCACATTAAATCGACGGTTAATTGCCAAGCGTGCCACTCCCAATCGGCTTGGAAGCCTGCCACCAAAGTGGATCACAACGAAGTGATTGGCGTGTGCGGTGACTGCCACAACGGCACGACAGCGACGGGGAAAACAGTAACGCACATTGCAACCACTAACAATTGCATCAACTGCCATACCAGTACCAGCGCTTTGAAATTTGCACTAAAAGTGGACCACACCCAAGTAATGGGAACCTGCGCGAGTTGTCACAACGGCGTGGCCGCCAAAGGAAAATCAACCGCGCATATTGCCTCGTCTATTACTTGCGGCGCGTGCCACACAAATAGGGCGTGGGTGCCAACCACCAAAGTGGACCATAATGAAGTGATTGGGACTTGCGCAGGCTGCCACAACGGCATCAATGCCAAAGGAAAATCGCCCACGCATGTGCCAACGACCAGCGATTGTACAGTCTGCCATACTTCAATCAGTTGGGTACAAATCAAAGCGGTCGACCATAGTCAAATAACCGAAAATTGCCTAAGCTGTCACAACGGCGTAATTGCAAAGGGTAAATCCGTTACCCATATAAATAGCAGCACTCTGTGTGAAAAATGCCACGGCAAAGTGTCGTTTGTGCCCGCCATCAAAGTCGACCACACTCAAGTTTTGGGCGTTTGTTCAAGCTGCCACAACGGATTGGCTGCGCGCGGCAAGAATACAACGCATATCAATTCTACGAATGCCTGCGAACGTTGCCACAATTTCGTTGCTTGGAAGCCGGCGACGCGTGTTGACCATACGCAAGTGATAGGTACTTGCGCGTCCTGTCATAACGGCACAATTGCCAAAGGCAAAACCCTAACCCACATAAAATCGACTGTTAATTGCCAAGCGTGCCATTCCCTATCGGCTTGGAAACCCGCTACCAAAGTGGATCACAACGAGGTGATTGGGGCCTGTGGCGACTGCCACAACGGCACCATTGCAACAGGTAAACCTGCTGGCCATTCGCCGACGATGATGAAAGACTGCGGGGCGTGTCACACCACGGCAAACTGGATTGTGTTGTAGTCGCCGATTTGGGAGTTTTTTAGCGTCCCTGTAAAATGAGCATGTTAATACCTTTCGGAATAGGGCATACTGGCTAAAATATGGGGATCCTCCCGGAAGTCAGTCTATTTCAGAAAAGAAGAAATGCACAAGGTCGTGTGTCGATTTGTTGTTCTGCTGTTGTGGCTAGTTTGCCATTCGGTCAGCCAGGCAAAAGAAGTTCTTGTCGAATTGGAGGCAGTCCCTCCTGCACCCCAAACATTAATTTCCGCCGAAGTTCCTGCCGACAACTTCGATCACTTTGGCACGGGCTTTCCTTTAGAGGGTCAGCATCGTCAAATCGATTGCCAGCTTTGCCATATCAAGGAAGTATTTAAAGGCACGCCGAGGGCCTGCGCCCTTTGCCACAATGGTATTGTCGCTGGCGGGCGGCCTGTCAACCATATTCCGACGGATCGCCCTTGTGACACCTGTCATCACGTAAGCGGGTTCATTACGTCGGCGCGCATGGACCACAACACCACGAACTCGGCGTGTTATACCTGTCATAACGGCACTTTCGCGTCCGGTAAGCCAGTAAATCACATTCCCACGACGTTAACGTGCGATATGTGCCATGACTCCGGGGGCGCGTGGGCGCCTACGCGTTTTTCGCATGACCTTGCGGGCACGGGAACCGTGGGACCTTTTTCGCATCCGAATGCCGAAGACAATTGCATTGCCTGTCACGACAATCGCGCCATTGAGGGAAAACCCGCCACGCACATCGCGACCACAACACGCTGCGCTGCCTGCCATATTAATAAGGCGTGGAAGCCAACCAAACGGGTAGACCATGATCAAACCTTGGGCGCTTGCGCGAGCTGTCACAACGGAAACCGCGCACTGGGCAAACCGCGTCAGCATGTTATGACTGAACTCGATTGCGGTACTTGCCATTTGACGGCGGGAACCAGTTTCGTCATTGCAGGGGGACTGTCGACGGTTCACGGCTCGTTTAACAAGGGCTGCCATAATTGTCATAACGGGGCGGAGGCGAAGGGAAAGTCGTCCCAACATTTATCCACCTCCAACCGTTGCGAAGATTGCCATAGTGCTAGGCAATTGCAATTTTCCGTCGGCGTAAATTTCAATCATACCGATGCGATTGGCAGCTGTAGCAGTTGTCATAATGGAACCTTGGCGAAAGGAAAATCGTCGGCGCATATTGCGTCATCGGCGTCCTGTGACGCTTGCCATACCAACAAGGCTTGGAAACCCGCGACGAAAGTTGATCACAATGAAGTAATCGGTGAATGTAGCGCGTGCCACAATAACGTAATCGCGCGCGGGAAATCGCAGACTCATATCTCGACAGCGACCGACTGCCATAGTTGCCATACGCCCAGTAGCTGGCAATTGGTGTCGGTTATTGACCATAGCCAAATCTCAGACAATTGTGTGAGTTGCCACAATGGCATCGGGGCGACAGGAAAATCGGCGACGCACATTAGTAGCAGTACCGCGTGTGAAAAGTGCCACAGAACTAGCGCATTTCGTCCTGTACTCAAAGTCGACCATTCGCAAGTGAACGGTTCGTGTGCGGTATGCCACGATGGGGTGAAAGCGAAGGGAAAGTCGCCAACCCACATTAATAGCACCACGGCGTGTGACGCTTGTCATGGCACGTTGAGCTTTAAGCCTGTAAATAAGGTTGATCATTTGCAGGTGTTGGGCAGTTGCGGAAACTGTCATAACGGCGTGACGGCTAAAGGTAAATCGCCTGCGCATATTAGTTCGACCACCGCCTGCGAGCGCTGCCATTTGAGCAGCACATGGAAACCCGCGACGCGCGTTGATCATACCCAAGTGTTAGGCACTTGCTCAACGTGCCATGACGGCACCGTGGCGAAAGGCAAGGCAAATACGCATATTAAGTCGACAACGAGTTGCGACGCCTGCCACCAGGTTACCGCTTGGACGCCGCCCAAGAAAGTCGATCACAACGAAGTGGTTGGCGCGTGCAGTGATTGTCATAACAACGTGATTGCGAGCACAAAATCGAGCACCCATATTTCCAGCACGAGCGCCTGCGGCGCCTGCCACGAGACCTCGGCATTTAAACCCGCCACGCACGTTGATCACAGTCAAGTGTTAGGTTCTTGTTCAACCTGCCATAACGGAATCGCTGCGAAAGGCAAGTCGAGCAATCATCCTACGACCAGTGATACATGCAATGCATGTCACGGCACGAGCAGCTTTAAGCCAATCACGAAGATGGATCATTCGCAAGCCAGTGGTGCGTGTGAGAGTTGTCACAACGGCACTTTTGCGAAGGGCAAGCCGAATGGCCACCCTGGCTCAACGAATGCCTGCGGCGCTTGTCACCATTCGACCACGTCATTTAACGCTTCAATTAATGTGGATCACAGTCAAATCGCGGGGACATGTGCTAGTTGCCATAATGGGAATATCGCCAGAGGCAAGCCGAGCGGGGACCACCCGTCAACGAATAAGGATTGTGGAGCGTGTCATCGGACGAATACGTGGGATACGTAGGTAATCGTCGGCCCGCACCGCCCATCTTTGCCAACTTACGTGTTGGCGGAGTCTACGATAGCGAGGCGCGCTGTTTGAGTTTGTAACTGGCATCGGCCCAACAACGGGGCAAGGCTTCGCCAGACGGAAACTGCAACTCGGCCTTGGCGAATGTGGCGGGATCCTGAATTTCCTCGCCAGCATGGAAACGCCCAGTGATTTGCTTTTTGCTGGGATCAATCAAAGCATCGAAGTTGAAAATCTCGACCAAATCTCCGGTGGGTTTGTGCATGAGGTACATAAGCGCTCCTTGATAAACTGAGATGATTGCCTACAAATTGCTTGCAGTTGTCGCCGCTCCGCCATCGGCTTCTGCCGCCGTCTTGCCCTCGCCCCACTTGCCGTTTCCAGTCGAAACGATAATCCATTTTTGCGACAAGTTAATTATAGACCCGAACGCCTGAATAGTCATGTACAACGCGCGAGCGCAGGCACGTGCACGAACGCGAGCCAGATCAAGCGGGTTGACACACAAACTAAATATAGTTTATCTTACGTTTGTCTACTTACTCGAGGGTAACTGTGAGCTACTCGCTGGCATTTTCGCAATCCGTTATTACCGTCTTGTTTGTAGCTGATAAGGTCCAGCAAGGTATGTACGATTTCGTACCTACTCGCCAATTGTCCGAAGCGTTGAATATTGCGGCACCAACAGCCGTGAAAATCATCCAGGCGTTGGCGCGTGCCGGCATTATTGAAACCCGCGAGGGTGTCAAAGGCGGCGTGCGGCTGGCGAAAGATCCAGCTGACGTGACGATGCTCGACGTGTTTCACGCAATTGAATCTGGGCGAACCTTGTTTCGAACGGACCTCAATTTGCGAGTATCTGGCGACAAACCTGATCGGGCGCGCCGGGCCGTCGCAGGGCTACTCAATGATGCGGAAGAGGCGATGAAAGCGAACCTGAAAAAAGTGACGGTACGCGGATTAATAGACGAACTTAACCGTTGATTTTTTTAACCTAACTAGATATAACACAGATATAGTATACTCAGCCTGGCGCATCCCATCCATGCTTGAACCCTGGGCAAGCATTTCTGCCTGAAGGTCGGACAATGGCTCTCCCTGCACCAGTGCATTCACAGCGGCATAGACATCGCTCAGTTCCCAATGCGGAGTTTTTGCATCCGGCTCCCTTTGCGTTGCCGCATCATTTGAAAAGCGTAAGGCGCCTACCCACAGCAAGTTATTGGACAAGATCAAATAATCAGGCAAATCGACGTGACCGTATATCCTTGGGCCATTTCTGAGAGTGCTGAAGAAAGTATTCTCCTTCCGTTATTGCTGTTTTCAAGCGATTTCGGAAAAATCGTCTAAGATCCATCAGCCCACGGTACAAATGAAAAATATGACAGCAGATAGCAATACAGTGACTGTGTGTCGATGCCGGATAAAATCGGTTTGTTGTGATGAAAGAGTTCATCATTGGCCGTCACCTTAATCGCGGAGAGATCTTCCGTGGTATGAATCTGTTGGGCTTTTTTTACAGCGGAACTGACAATAGCCGTGATCGTTCCCGCATCGATGGCACCGGTGGCTTTCACCTTCTGACCGCGAACGAACTTCCTGCTGGACTTAGTTTCTATCGCAATTTGCGTCACGGTTTGTGTACCCGTAAGCGCGGCTACGGCGACGCTTTTTTTCTGTTCAGCGTTCATTGTTCTTGCGGACGTGAGTACAGTCGATGTCATGGTTGAGTTCAAAAGATCATTCCCGTAGGGCAACTGAGGAATGGTCTATTGTACGCCCATGGGCTCGGCTAGCATTTAGCCCAAGTGGCCGACAGGCAGCCGGCTAAAACCGTGTCTGAGTGGTACCCAGATTTGAACCGTGCCCAAATTGCGATAGAAACTAAGTCCAGCAGGAAGTTCGTTCGCGGTCAGAAGGCGAAAGCCACCGATGCCATTGATGCCGCGTTTGATCCAGCCCCTAATCCAGATAAGGTGCTATTTCTGTTGCCGGTGACGCAACAATTGATGGATCAACTCACGCTGTCCTTATTGTTGGTTTGCAAGGGCTCCTATCGAAATATCACCACGTTGTTAAACGATGTCTTTGATTACGCGACTAGTCCGGGAACGATCGCGGCTATTGTCAGTTCCGCTGTAAAAAAAGCCCAACAGATTCATACCACGGAGGATCTCTCCGGGATTAAGGTGACGGCCAATGATGAACTCTTTCATCACAACAAACCGATCCTATCCGGCATTGACACACAGTCACTGTATTGCTATCTGCTGTCGCCCGAAACGCATCGCGACGAAGTGACGTGGGCGATTAAATTGATGGAGTGCCAGCAAAAAGGTTTTAATCCTGAGCGCACCCTGGGCGATGATGCGGGTGGTTTAGTG
>JANOTC010000160.1:0-6378 GCA_031416175.1 Gammaproteobacteria bacterium | reverse complement strand
TTTGTTTCAAGGCCATGTGTGCTGTCCTCCGCGAGTGAATACGCTTATTCTAGCAACCGGACCTCTCTTTGAGGAAATGGAATGGTGATACCGTGCTGTTTAAATAGTCGCCAAATCTGAAGATTAACGGTCGATTTCACGGAGGCGATTCCTTCTTCAGGGTCATTCAGCCACAAACTTAGCTCCAAATTCATGCCGGATTCGCCGAAATTAGTCAGTTCCGCCACGGGTTCCGGCGTTTTCAGTACGCGCCCGGATGAACGCGCTGCCTCAATCAAAAGTGACATCGCAAATTCGGGGTCGTTCAAATAGCTAATTTGTACGGGTATTTTGATGCGGATACTGCGATCCGTATAGCTCCAATTGGTAACCGGCGAACTAATCACGCTTTCGTTGGGGATCAACGTTTCCGAGCCGTCACGTTTTTTTACAACGATGTAACGCGCATGCAGTTTGGCAACGGTACCCATGTCGTCTCCAACGCTTATTACGTCGCCGGGCCGAATGGATCGATCAAACAAAAGAATGAATCCGCTGACCAGGTTGGCAGCAATACGTTGTAAGCCAAAACCTAATCCAACACCAAAGGCGCCGCCTAAAACGGCAAAAGCCGTGAGGTCAACCCCAGCCGCGCGTAGACCAATTAAGATAGCCAAGGTCGCTAGTGCAAATTTGCTCACTTTCGTGAACGCGACCTTCAGCGTCGCATCCAAATTGGGCAAGCGCTCTAATTTGCGCTCGATGCCGCGCCCCGCCCATAGTGCGGCGAGAACCAACGATCCGATGGACAGTCCTAACTTGAGCACGAGCAAAACCGATATATGGACTTCGCCAATATCAATAGCAACAGCATCAAACGCACGCAAAACAGCAGGCAGCCAACCCATTAGATAAAGCGCCGCTACGCTCCACGCCGTCACGGCAATGGACTTTTCCCAGGCTTTCAAAGATTGGCTAGGCCCGATCACCGTTTTTAGGATGTAAATAGCCAGGCGAACAGCGGCCATCGCCAACAACAGTGGTATGACTAAATCAAGGATGTGGGTTTCGAATTTGAACCCGCGCAATACCCCCCAACCGATGCCAATAAAAAGCAGCAGTACCAGCGGAAGAACTAGCCCTGATACGCCAGTTAGCGCAACGCGCACCAAGCCACTGGACGGCGTAGAGTGCTCTTTCACTTCTTGCTTTGCGCGCCAATCGCGCTGCGCCTGCCAAGCGGCGAGCGCACCGATGACGATAACAAAAATCTGCGCTAGGCCGTCTAAGGTCCCGAGCAGGGTGGTTTTTGCGAGTATTTTATCTAGCCAAAGGGGTAACGATTGCACGGTAGTGTTTTTGCCAAAAATTTGAGTGCGTTAAATTGGGACCTAGTTACTGGGACGCCCACCACATTGATAGCGGCACAGCGAATAAGTCGACTCCAAATGGCACAACTTCGCGTCCGCTATATAATACAATGCCGCGCTGGAATACGCTGGACTCCGTTTCCTTAAGGTGGCGCAACCCTTTGAAGTCTTTTGCCTCCACCCGATTGCTTGCTTTGACCTCTATACCTGTTAGCTTTCCAAGCCGGTTTTCAAGTACAAAATCCACTTCAATATCAGATTGTGTACGATAGTGCCAAAGGGTCAAGCGTTTTTCCGAAAACGCCAGGTGTTTAAGCAATTCGCTTAGTACAAAGGTCTCAACCAGCCCGCCAGGTAACCCCGCTTCCGCCGTTAGGCGTTCGAGCGACATCCCAAGCAAGTGGGCAAGCATACCGCTATCAGGCAAAAATACTTTAGGCGCCTTTACTAAACGCTTACCTAAATTTCGCTCCCAGGCAGGCAGTCTATACACCAAAAACAGCGTTTCCAAGAGGCTGAAATACCGTTTCAGGGTTGTTTGCGGGAGTCCGCTAGAACGGGACAATTCTGCAAAATTTAGCAGCGTGGCGCTGCGTGTGGCCAATAACTGGATTAAATCAGGCACGGCGGTAAGCTGTTCGACTTTGGCCAGGTCGCGGACGTCGCGCTGCATAATAGCATCCAGATAGCTGTCAAACCACGCCGTGCGCCGCCGTGGCGTATCACGGCTAACGGCTTCTGGAAATCCACCTGAAAGTAAGGCGGCAATCAATGCTTCCCGATCACATGGTGGAATCGGCAAAGCCTGCATGGACCCGTCGAAAAGCCAGTCCGCTAGATTGAACGTTGGCGTGTGCGCCATCTCAGCATTCGAGAGCGGCCAGAGCGATAGCACCTCCATGCGACCCGCAAGAGAGTCGGCAATATCAGGCAAAAGCAGCACATTGGCCGACCCCGTCAGCAAAAATTGCCCTGGACGGCGATCCCGATCTACTGCCGCCTTGATGGCAAGGAAAAGCGCTGGCGCGCGCTGCACTTCGTCCAAGGTGACGAGTTCATTGACACCTGCAATAAATCCCTCGGGATCACTTCTGGCGGCCGCAAGTGTCACTCGATCATCCAACGTCAAATAGCGTCGGCCATGCTCAGCAGATAACGACTTTACTAACGTGCTCTTTCCCGTCTGTCGAGCGCCGTTCAGCAACGTGACCGGCGTATCAGCCAGCGCGTCGAGCAACAAGGGAAAGATATGTCTTTTGTACATGGAGGCATTATAGCGGCTGATAATCGTCCATTCAATGGACGATTATCAGCCATTGACTACTTGACGCGATGTAAACTCGTTGCGTACTGCACGCTACGCATTTCATGCAGGCGGCTGCGGGTGCGGTTGAAGGCAAACGCCAAGGAACGTCCGCTATACAAGCAGTCCGGTTCGGCGTAGGCGCTCAGGGAGGTGTGAACTCGGTGGTCATAAAGGGCGTCAATTAACTGCACGAAACGCTGCGCAACATCGGCCGTTGCGTCGGACATCGGCGTTATATTCGAAATAAGTACGCGCCGAAAGCGCTTGGCGATTTCAATGTAGTCGCTAGCAGCGCGCGGTGTGGCGCACAGTTCGTCAAATTCGAACCAGGCGTTTTCGTCCGAACACGCACGCGCCAGCAATGGGCGCTGATTTATTTTTAGGGTGACATCGCGTTGCGATTCTGCGTCATTAATGCCGCTAAATATTGCTTCCAATTCAGACGTTGTATGGTGTTCTTGAATGAGCATATAGCGACCTTCAACGCTTTGCAGGTGCAGACGGTAGTCATGCGAACCGGCGAGTTCAATGACTTTCATGTGCGCGCTTATCAACTCAATCGCAGGAATAAAGCGCTCGCGATGCAAGCCATTTTTATAGAGGTCTTCTGGACGAACGTTAGAGGTTGTCACGAGTGCAATGCCACGCTCAACCAGCGCGTTCAGTAGGCCGGCGAGCAACATAGCATCAGCAATATCGTCAACATGGAATTCGTCAATGCAGAGGAAATGCACGTCGCGCGCGATGCGTTCCGCCATCACATCCAAGGGGCGCGCTTGGTGATCAAGGCGACGCAATTCCAAATGCACATCACGCAACAAATGGTGCAAATGCACACGTTTCTTTTGCCGCGTGGGCAAGGCTTCAACAAAGGCATCCAGAAGCAGTGTTTTGCCACGACCCACGCCGCCCCACAAGTAAAGGCCATTTTGAGTGGGAACCGTTGGGCTGCGAAATCTGTCCAACCAATTGGCGCGCGGAGGTATGGCGAGTGCGCGCTGCCCTAAGGCCTCCAGTTCCAATAGCGCCGCTTCCTGATCCCCATCAAGTTCGACCGGTCCAGGTCCGGCCAGTTTTTCGATGTGATAACGTAAGTTGAGCGCGTGAGTCTGGGCTGATGTCATACAAGTTTTAGGTTATATTTTCAGTGAAATTGTGTTGCCGATCATTAAGTATGGCGGCCGCTTTACAGCATTTTAAAGGCACCCTGCGATGAAGATGAGCATGCTGTTATTGGCGGCAACGATTATAGTGACCAGCGGCTGCGTTGTCGCGCCGGTTCGTCCGTGGGAACGAACTTTGTTGGCGGAGCCAGCCATGCAACTGGTGCCCAGCCTTGTCGACAATTTAATCGACGAGCATACCTATTTCAGTAAAGAAGGTGCGAGTGGTGGCCAGGGCGTCGGTGGCGGGGGTTGCGGATGCAATTAACATGTCGTGGCTCTATAGGCGTGGCGTTGGCTAGCGCCACGGCCAGCTTACTGTCGGCAACGCCAACTCATGCTGTCGATAAAGTGCAAAATTGGCAAGTCGACAGCGCATTTTATGTTTATTCGGAAAAAGACCGGGTAAATGTGGTTGAACCCGCCGCACAAGCCAAGCGTGAAATTGCCGACGACGAATTCGTTACGGTCACGCTTGTTGCTGACGCAATGACCGGCGCCTCACCCAATGGCGCCAGCCCGGCTGCGAAACCGCAAACATTTACCGCTACATCGGGAAATGTCAGCTATTCAACACCCGCCAACACCTTACCTGT
This sequence comes from Gammaproteobacteria bacterium, assembly GCA_031416175.1. Lineage (GTDB taxonomy): Bacteria > Pseudomonadota > Gammaproteobacteria > S012-40 > S012-40 > JANOTC01. Next base: position 1,964 of record JANOTC010000160.1, on the reverse strand, counting down.
ACACACATTCGAAGATTTACGCGGTGCGGTCGCGGTTGATTGGGATAAACCGCTGTCACGTCTTTCTCGCGTTTTAGTGGGCGGCAGCTTTTCCCAAGAATTTGACTACACATCCATGGGTGCGAGCGCGACATATAGCCGCGATAGCGAGGACAAATTCACCACTTTTTCACTTGGCGCTGCATTGGGGCTTGATTTCGTTCAGGCCAAAGGTGGAGCACCTGAGCCTTTCAGCTTGTTAGGAAACGGTGCCACTCGGACGAGTCGCGACGACGATGATGATGACGAAGGTAACGCAGATATTAAGAACAAGACGATTGTGGACGTCGTGGCCGGTGTAACGCAGGTAATGACGCCACGCTGGTTGACGCAATTCAATATCGGACTTGGACTCACCCAGGGTTACCTTTCCGATCCCTATAAAATGATTAGTCTCATCGACCCCGCCAACGGCGATACCTTCAATTATCGGGCGGAAAAGCGCCCGGACTCGCGCTTTCGGCAGACTTTTTACACCAAAACGGCGTACCATTTTTCTAAAGATACCGCACACGTGTCTTACCGTTATTATGCAGACAATTGGGGCTTGCGAGCACACACTGCGGATTTGAAATATCGCCTGGAACTCGGCGCTCGGCATTATTTACAACCGCATCTGCGCTATTACCATCAAGATGAAGCGAATTTTTTTCACCACAATTTAGTCGGCCTTACCTTGCCTACAGACAATGCGAGTGCAGATTTACGTTTAGCGACGATGAGTTCTTACACACTAGGGCTAAAGTACGGCTTTCCGCTCGGCAAACGGCATGAGCTGAGCGCGCGTGTTGAGCATATGCGACAACAAGGCGAGAGCCACCCTAATTCCGCCATAGGCTCGCAAAAGTCTCAGGATTTTTTTCCAAAGCTGCGCGTGTGGATGGCCCAGATCGGCTATAGCTTCGAGTTTTAGCGCATGGAACTTTCCCAAGTGGGCGGCCATTTTGTCGCCCGTTTTTCGGCGATGGCAAGTCCCTGTGAAGTGTTAGTTGAAACGACTGATTCAAGCTTGGCCGCACACGTGGGGGAATTAGTTGAGCAAGAAGCCGTGCGTATCGAGCGAAAATACAGCCGATATCGCAACGACAGCGTCATTAGTCAAGTTAACCGATCTGCGGGTCGACCCGTTGCCGTCGATGAGGAAACAGGTCGCCTGTTGGATTATTCTGCTCAGTGCTTTTTGTTGAGCAACGGCAGATTCGACGTTACCGCCGGGGTGTTGCGCCGGGCGTGGAAATTTGATGGCTCGGATCGTGTTCCTACGTCTGCCTCCGTTGAGACGCTGTTACCTCTTATTGGTTGGAAAAAAGTACAGTGGCAATACCCTCACGTCGTGTTACCTCACGGTATGGAAATTGATTTTGGCGGTATCGGGAAAGAATACGCGGTAGACAGCGCATGTAAACTTGTCATGCAACAAACCGATGTTAGCACTGTTATCAATTTTGGCGGTGACTTGTTTGTGACTGGTCCGCGCAAAGATGGCAGCCCTTGGCAAATCGGTGTTGACGATCCGTATGCCGACGGTAAAAAGGTAGTAGATCTACTCTCCGTGAGGCGCGGCGGCGTAGCAACCAGTGGCGATGCACGTCGCTTCTTGTGTAAAAACGGCGTTAGATATGGTCACATACTTAACCCTGAGACAGGCTGGCCGGTTGCCAATGCACCTCGGTCCGTGACCGTGATTGCGAACACCTGTACGGATGCCGGCATGCTGGCCACATTTTCAATGTTAGAAGGTGTAGCAGCGGAGGATTTTTTGCGTGCGCAGAATCTGGTTTACCGCTGCGTTTGGTAAGGCTGAAAAACTGCCTGATTAAAAGGAATTACCTCATCACTTATTTTCTTTGCATTATCATATGCTTGAATGTCGTCAAGGTCTTCCATTGCCAAAATTATTTCCTCCCATTCCGCGATCGGCAATA
>JANOTC010000159.1:0-2829 GCA_031416175.1 Gammaproteobacteria bacterium | reverse complement strand
AGCCATGCCCGGCGGGATAGGTTCAGCCAAGCTCGTTCCCGAAGTGGCCAATAGCGCCACGGCAACGGCTCCATACACTAAGGATTTGACCGGGGTCAGGCCCGACGTAGCGGAGCGGAAGGCCCGATTAGACTTCGTTGTGCGCGTTTTCATTTGCGGATTTCTTTCCCAATACTTCAATGCGGGTTAGTCTTAGAACGGCGCCCCGAAAAACGGAAAACCCGCAGATAAAGCGGGTCACGTCAATCAAGTCAGCCATCTCATAAAATGCGCTGCCGGCTTGCGCTCGGCGAGGCCAGCGACGCTAGGCATCTAGTGTGCCATATTTAGAGTCCGGTCAACATTGAAACAAAAAGCCGAGCGGCCTATTGCGGGCCGCTCGGCCGGATTATCACCGTTTCACAGACTCTATTTCAATACGCTAATACTCGCATTGGCCGTGTTTCCTGCCGCGTCCTTCGCGGTAGCGGTCAAGGTGTGAGTGCCGCGCACAGCTTTGCGCGTGTTCCAGTTACAGGTTAGGCTGCTGACATTTGTCGCCGTGCTCAGCAATCTGCCATCCACATAGCAACCTAGCCACGCAACCCCAATGTTATCGCTCGCGCCGATAGCGAAATTCACGGTACCACTCACCAAACTGCCGCTGCTTGGCGACAAGATCGCAACCGTTGGCGGTGCGCTATCAATCACCACGGGGTTATCGACCGTAACGTTTACCGAGGCAGTGCCAATGTTTCCGGCCGCATCATAGGCGCGGGCCTCAACGGTTTTGGTCCCGTTAACTGCTGTCGTTGTATCCCATACAAACGAAAACGGCGCCGAGGTATCGCTTCCCAGCAACGTGCCGCCAACATAGAGCTCGGCTTTTGTGACACCAACAGCGTCCGTGGCCGAAACGTTAACGGTCTGGGTACCCGTCACAGTCGAGCCGTTTACTAGGCTGATCGAGCTTGTTGGAGCCGTCGTGTCAATGACCGATTTCAGGATCAACGCCTTAGCGACGGCGGCGGAAGCGTCAACCCTGCCGTAGCCATAATACTTGTCCTTGCCAGCCGCTCCAAAGTCTTTGGCGGTCGATTCCAGCACGTTTTCCACTTCCGAAGGCGAGAGCGCTGAATTGGCTGCCATAATCATCGCAACCACGCCAGCCGTGACGGGGCTGGAAAACGACGTCCCATTCCACGTACCGGTTCCGCCGCCATTGGTTGTAGTGAGAATACTTACGCCAGGGGCACTGACATCGACAATATCCCCGAAGCTGGACCAGCTTGCCATGGCGTCATTGCTGTCGGTGGCGGATACGGTAATGATGTTCGGGTCATCCGGCAACCCAATATCAGTCCCATTATTCATAGCAGAGGCAACCACGAGGCCACCCTTACTCTTGAAATATTGAGCGGAGCTGGCAACGGTCGAGCTCCCACTGATTCCGTAACTCACGTTGGCCACCCGGGCACCGTGATCGGCCGCCCACGTCAAGCCCCTAGCAACATTGCTCCAGTAAGCGTAACCGTCCGACGTGTTGCTAATACGCACGGGCAGAATCATCACATCGTAGGCGACAGAAGCGACGCTTGTGCTGTTGTTCGCGATGGCGCCTACCGTACCGGCGACAGCCGTGCCGTGCCCATTGATGTCGGCGGTATTGCCTGCTGCACCATCGACCGCGTTGTACCCAGGCAACAATTTGGTGGCGAGCTCGGGGTGAGTCGGGTCAACGCCGCTGTCGAGCACCGCCACCGTAATGCCACTGCCGGCGGTGCTGTCCCACGCTGTCGTGGTGCCAATTTTAGTTAGATGCCATTGGCTGGTGAAATTTGGATCGTTGGGAATAACTTCAGCCGCTGGGATAAGCATGTCCTTTTCCGCGAATTCAATATTCGGATTGTGCGCCAACGCGGCGATCACATGCTCTTCCGCTTGCGCGGGTATTTGGACGATATGCACTCCGGTCTGGTGGATCTTGCCGGCACTATGCCCCCTGTGCGCAGCTAGAATTTGATCCATTTTCTCGTCGCTCACGCCAGGCGCGCCTTTGACCAGGATGCGTCCGCTGGCCCATTGACTTGCGGCAGGTTGCGCCTGGGAAACGGTGGCAGTGGCCGCGAGCGCCGTTCCAAGGGCCAAGGCCACGCCCAGTCGCACCGCGTTCTTCGCGAGGGAACCGTTAGTCACTTGATTTTCAGTTCGACGGGGTGTGCGCGCTTGGCTCATTATAAATCTCCAGAATTCTTGAATTTCGACCGATTTGGGCGCTGTCGGATTTCCTTACATCGGTTTGGGATGTCATGCGCCGCTTACAATGGGTGTAACGGACGGAGAATTGCGGATTTCAGTGCCATCAATCTGGAATGTGACCCTGATCCGCGGGCAGTGTGATGCGGCTCACTTTTTACGGAAAGACGATCCGGCCCGGCCCCGCTCAGCTGAACACGAAAAGAAAGGCCGAATGGCTTCTGACGCTTTCTGTGTGGCAACGCACGTAACCGTCGAGTTTCTTTACAGTCTCAAACCGTAGTCCAGCGAACATAAAATATTATTTATATAAAACAATAATATACAAACTTGGCTCACTGCTTGCTTTAAACTAATTGAAGCGAGTAATGTAACAAAATTAAGAGGTCTAACTCATGAAATTCAACAAAACAGTTTGCGCATTGGCGATCTTCGGCGGGCTTGTTGCCGCAGGCGCTGCTAATGCGGCAGTAATTTCCTGCGGTAACGCCACTTTAGGTGTTCGCCTCGCTGTAGTGGATCCAGGCCTGGTTGGCGGCTACTGCTATGCGCAGAACGGCAACCTCCAGAATGCTGATATCACCAATCTCGGTC
>JANOTC010000158.1:0-4039 GCA_031416175.1 Gammaproteobacteria bacterium | reverse complement strand
GGAATAACAAAAACGTTCACGATAATCACAGCAATGGAAATAGCAATAACAACAAACATCGGATAACGCACAGCAGACTTGATCTGCTTCTTAGTCGCTTGGTCTTGCTCCAAATAGATCGCCAATTGCGCGAACACTTCTGGCAAATTACCGCTGGCCTCTCCTAATTCAATGAGACTGATATAGAGATTAGGAAAAATGTCTTTCCGTTGCCGCATTGCACCGGAAAGGCCTGTGCCAGTGTTCAGACTAACAATTATCCCGGTAATTACTTCTGATAGAACAGCCGCATGACTCGACCTACCTAAACTCTGCAAAGCTTCCAATATCGGCACACCTGCGCGTAGCAGCGTATGCATTTGACGAGAAAAGAAAATCAAATCTTCTAGCTTCAATTTTTTACTTTTCGAAAACAGGGAAGTCTTTACTGCCAGCGCGGCTCCCCCCCTATCAATTGCAATTTCAACCGGAACAATACTCTTCGAAGCTAAATACTCTAACACCGCCCCATCATCAGGCGCGTCCATCTGCCCAACAACCAGCGCACCTTTATTATCTCTACCCCGATAGTTAAACGCAGGCATCCTTATCCCTCAAATCCAAATGCCGCACGCATCACTTCATCAATCGTTGTCAAACCCCTGACCGCCAGTTCTGCCGACGTCTTTTTCAAATTCTTATACTCGGGCTGCTCGTTCGCCGCCTTCACAAATTCGGCAATATGATTTTTTTGCAACAGCATCGCTAATTCGGGTGTCATTTCCAGCAACTCGTAAACACCCAAACGCCCCACATACCCTGAACGATTACATTGCGCACAGCCTCGGCCCTTTTTAAAGACCGAGTTCGCTAGCTCAGATCCACACTCTTTCGCGATAACAGCCTTGCGAGTGGCATTGATCGGCTCCGGCTCCGCACAATTTTCACAAATGCGCCTAAGCAAGCGCTGCCCTAACACGCAACGTAACGCCGCCGCGATCAAAAATGGCGGCGCACCCATATCAATTAAGCGCAATGGCGCGGAAACCGCATCGTTGGTATGCAACGTCGAAAGCACCAAGTGCCCAGTCATCGCCGTTCTCAAGCCGATTTCCGCCGTTTCCGGATCGCGCATTTCACCGATCAGAACAATATCGGGGTCCTGCCGCAGAATAGTACGCAACACACGCGCAAAGGTGAGTTCAATTTTCGGATTTACCTGAACCTGGTTGACGCCCTCCAGGCGATACTCAACAGGATCCTCGACCGTAATTATTTTTACGTCGGGCGTATTAAGCTCTTTAAGTGCACTATAAAGCGTGCTAGTTTTCCCGCTACCCGTTGGCCCTGTGACAGCGATGAGTCCATAGGGGCTGTGCACATTTCGACGAAAGCGGTTAAGCAAATCGGCAGGCATTCCGAGCTTGTCAAACGTCGCAATCCCCTTCGACTGATTTAACAAGCGCATCACCGCCGACTCGCCATAGGGTAGCGGCATCGTCGACAAACGCACATCCACACTGACGTCACGCACTTTCAGATGAAATCGACCATCCTGTGGCAGGCGCTTCTCGGAAATGTCTAGCCCCGCCATGAGCTTTAGGCGCGAAATGAGCGCGCTAGTAATGCGTGACTCTGCCGTGGTGTGAACGCGCAGCACGCCATCTTGGCGAAGGCGAATTCGCAATGCATGCTCGCCAGGCTCAATATGAATATCTGACGCATTGACATGAATAGCGTCTTCAAGAAGCGTATTTAGAAGCTTAACAACGGGGGCGTCCGGTGCGTCCTCGTTTCCTGCGGCCGTCTTGCGGGCGGTTTCACCGGCTGATACTTGTAAATCGAGTTCAGCAGCCAGCCCACTCAACTCTGAGGTACGCCGATAAACGGAGTCGATAGTTTGCAATAAAATGGCTTCATTAACGACGGCCAAACGTAGCGGCTTAGCCAACAACCGGGATACTTCGTCATAAGCGAAAATATCTGTCGGGTCCGCCATGCCAATTAAGGCATCGGTTTCTGTTACGTCTAATACGATTAGACGAAATCGTCGCGCTTGGACTTCGGAAAGAATTTTGGCAACGGCAGGATCGAGTTCTCGTTTACGGAGATCAATGTGCTCAATGTTGAGCTGTTTTGCCAGAAAGCCTAGTAGTTGTTCTTCTTTTAGAATGGCGCTGTCGATTAAAACGCGTCCAAGCTTATGTCCCGATGTTTTCTGCGCGTCGAGCGCAAACTTTAGTTGTTCAGCGGAAATAATTCGATTGGCGACAAGTAGATCGCCAAGGCGGATTTTTACAGGTCTGCCCGATAACATGCGCGAGCACCAGAGAGTGGGGTCTGGTATCTATAACGACGCACTCAATTAATTCTGTATTTCCCATATTTTTATTATCAATTAGACGCTTAGCCGGTCCCTGTCCGCAACCTTATTTTTCCTAACAGTCGATCAAATTCAATCGGCTTTGTTTCATAATCGTCACAGCCCGCCTCCATTGCACGCTCTTTGTCGCCCGACATCGCATGCGCTGTTAAAGCAATTACCGGAATCGCTTTTATCGACGGATCTTTTCTAATTTCTTTCGTGGCCTGCCACCCGTCCATTTCTGGCAAACTCATATCCATGAGTATTAAATCTGGCAATTCAGACTTCGCTTTACTCACACCCTCCAAGCCGTTAACCGCAATAATCACTTCATAACCGCGCTTAACTAAGCGCCGCGACAACATATCGCGATTCATTTCATTGTCTTCAACCAAAAGTAATTTGGTCATTGCCGTTCACTCCATTTCGTCCCATTTAATCCCATCTCAGCTCTCTTCATCTTTATAAAAGGTGCGAACACGAATAAATTCGCTTTCGATTTCAACAAACGCATCCACTATTTCCGGATCGAAATGATTTCCTGAACCTGCCAATATCAACGCACGCGAATCGGCGTGTGTAAACGCTTCTTTGTAGCAACGCTTTGATGTAAGTGCGTCATACACATCGCCCAGCGCCAATATGCGCGCCTCTAAGGGAATGCGGTCACCGCGCAGACCATACGGATAGCCGCTGCCATCCCAACGTTCATGATGAAACTCGGCGATGGCGATGCCCGTTTTAATGAAGTTATTGCCAGGGTGTTGACGATCCACGGCACGTAGCGTTTCTGCACCAATCATAGGGTGCCGCTTCATAATTTCCCATTCTTCGCGGTTCAGCTTTCCGGGCTTAAGTAATACATGGTCAGGCACGCCCACCTTGCCGATATCATGCAAGGGGCTTGCCGCATAAATATTATCAATGAATTGTCTATCCACAATCATTTCATAGCGCTTATTGTGCGAAAGCGTTTCTGCCAATAACCGACAGTATTCACGCATCCGTTCAAGGTGCGCGCCGGTCTCGGGGTCACGCGACTCCGCCAGCTTCGACATAGCGAAAATAGTGGCGATTTGGGCAGAGGTAATTTGCCGGACTTGGCGCATTACCCGTTCTTCTAAGTTACGGTTGTAGCGCTCAATGTACGTACGATATTCCTGCTCCTGGTCACGTAACCGCTTTTTTTCTAGCGAAGCGCTAATGCGCGCACGCAAGAGCGTGGCATTAAATGGTTTTGGCAAATAGTCTTCCGCGCCAAACTCAATGCATTTTACGGCGGATTCAATATCGTTCACGGCAGTAATAACAATCACGGGTATCGACTCTAAATTCGAATCGACCTTCATGCGTTCTAACACTTGGTAGCCATTCATTTCCGGCATCATGATATCAAGCAAGACCAGATCGACATGAAACTGTTTCATCCTGGCCAGCGTTTCTACGCCATTAATGGCTTCAATGGTTTTGTAACCATCTTTTTCTAGTCGGCGGCGCAAAATGTCTCGGTTATTGTCATTATCTTCTGCTATAAGGATAGTGGCTGGCCCCGCCGTCTTAAACGTGACGTCGCTAACCAAATCAACTGGCGTTACATTCTGGTTCATATATCAAAACTTCCCGTCCTACTTTCTGTCAACTAATGCCTGCTCGTTCCACTTTTTCCGCGTACCCGCGCCGCGATTAACTCGTGGA
>JANOTC010000157.1:0-4272 GCA_031416175.1 Gammaproteobacteria bacterium | reverse complement strand
GTACCCGCGCCCGCCGCTTCAAAAGCGGTGTTAAGCGCAGCTAAACGCGCAAAATACGCAGTTTCTGCGTGAGATTTATCGGGGTCTAAACAGGGGTGAAAGGGCATTTTGTCTCCGTCCAGGAATCTTAAATCCAGTACCCTATATCGGACGGAAAAGCAGAATATTGAGGGGTAAAACAGAAATTTTGGTGCCCGGAGCCGGAGTCGAACCGGCACGCCGATTTCTCAGCGAGGGATTTTAAGTCCCTTATTTAGGAGAAATTCATCCAAATCAGAAAATAACCATATGAAAATAAACCAAATATAACAATAACTTATCTTGCACTTCGCTACTGACTGGTTTACGATTTCAACCATTAAGCTTCCGCCAAATGGCTACCAAATGACTAACCGAATATGGCATATAACTATAGCGTGGTGCGAAAATGACGATAACTGTGAAACAGCTTGAGGCGCTTTCAAAACAACCTGGGACATGGATGTCGGAGCGCGTTCGCCATGGACATGGAGCGCTTGCTTTCCGTGCCTTGGCCAACGGAGAAATAGCGGTTTACTTTCGATATCAGGACGAAGGACGTCGTCGTCAAATCAATCTTGGCAGGTTCGGGGCAGATGGATCCCGAGGGAAGCTGACTCTCGCCGATGCGCGAGCCAAGGCCGGTGATCTTGCGCGGCGGCATGCAGATGAAACCGTGGCACTGCGAGAACTTCTTGAGTCGGAATCACGCGAGAGGAACGCCGCACTTCGTGCGGCGACGCAAGGAACGTTCGATCAACTATTAATGGCCTACTGCGCGGCCTTGAAGGTTGAGGGAAAACAATCTGCTGGCCAGGCCGTTGCGTTGTTTGATAAGTGGGTTCGGAAGGAATTCCCACACCTTTTGTTACGCAAGGCTGGCCACATCACACACAACGACATTATGGAGATCCTCAAGGGTGCGGTGAAGGCAAATATGACACGCACCGTCAACAAGCTTCGCTCCTACCTTTTGGCGGCTTTTAACCGAGCAATCACTGCGAACGGCGACCCTTCTCTCGCCGTAGAAGTTGGCAGCGCGGCGACTCTATATGGAATCGGAATCAATCCTGTCGCTGCGACCAAACGCGTTCGCAAGTTCGAGAAAAAGAACGTAGGCAACAAACTCACTGAGGAAGATATACGCCACATTTGGACAGCCTTGGAAGATATGCCGCTGGAAATAAAAAACTTTGTTCGTCTAAACTTTAGGCTAGCCGGCCAGCGGATAGCGCAACTAATGCGCCTAAAAGGATCCGATATAGACCTTGCCAATGGCACCCTTTGTCTCTGGGATACAAAAGGACGCCGGGATGAGCCGAGAAAACATACGCTACCCATTCCCAGGCAGGCTGTTGGCCTGATTGAAGAGCTTCTCGGACGCCACGGCAACGATTATCTTTTTTCGAAAGATGGGGCAAAACCGCTGGAACCGACCTCGATATCAAATGCACTGAAGGAAATTCGGAACAATAAAAAAGGAAGTGGTATCTACGCGCGGGACTTAAGAACGACCGCCGAGTCACGCCTTTCGGAAATGAATATTGATCCAGAAATCAGGGGCAGACTACTATCGCATGGCTTAACCGGCCTTCAATATACTCACTATGACAAGGGGGAGTATTTGCCGCAGTTGCACCAGGTATTACACCAGTGGAATGAGTGGCTGGATCAACTTCTTGCGGGTGAATCTTATAAGCGAGGCAATGTAATTCCATTCAAGCGCATGGGTGGTGAATAGCCGATGGTCATGGCGGGTGTGCGAAAAAGGGCGAAGCGTCCACACAATGCCGTATGTTATCTCAACCATTATGCGCATTACATCGAGTCAATTTTCCTTAGTCGACAATATTCGTGGGTGCCAGACGATTTTTTGGGCGCGGTGGTTCGCCTGCACGCTGTAACAGTCTCCAGAGAAGCTCAAATGAATAAAAATATTCAAGCAGCGTCTTCTCTTTACGCGTGCTGCTAGCCGCATAGAACTCCCACACTTGACGCCGCCCGATTTGCCGAATGTCGGTAATGCGAAATGTTTTTGCAATCCACTTACACGCGTTGCATAGGCGATCCACTCGCTTCTTCCTGTTTTGCTTACCACCATGTCGTAAATAGCTGTGCGCGAGTTGGCGGATTTGTGACTCAACCGTAATAAGCATTAGTGATCGCCTTTCTTTTATGTCCGAGCTCCGCCGCGACTTGCAAACGCGCCGCGCGATCAACGCCACGCGCTTCGTCGATCGATATCTCTAGCGATTCCGCTAAAAAGCGAAAATGGGTTCTTCCATGACCTTTTCCTGCCACAATCGGACAAGAGGCACCGACTAAAGCTTCGTAGCGGATATGCGCATAGCTGTGACGCTCCCTATGGAACTGGCCACTCATGCGATAGCACACCCGTCGAAATTGCACATAGCTCATTTGGCGCGGAATCATGGATCGACCGTCTTGAAGTTGTGAAGCTTTTTCAAGAATTGCGAGCTGCTCTGGCGACGTGATCGAGATTCTTCTCGCTTTGCCACCTTTGGTACCCCTGCTGACGGTGATTTGATGGAATTTTTTGGCAGCAATCAGCGCAGATTTTGCGTCCAGCAATGCCCCTTCCTTAAACCGCAATCCGAACCGACGTAGTAATTCACGCAATATCGCAACTTGTGGGACCCGATCGCATAGCTCGTCGTGTTCCGCTTCGGATAGGGCTCGATTGGCCTTCGCTATTCCTGACCGCCGAGGCAGACCACAATCTTTAACGGCGCTGGCCCAAACCTTCTTATCGCTGCGCGCCAACTGAAAAATCCGATTTACCACGGAAATTCTGTTGTGCGCGGTAGCGAGTCCTAGCGATCCCCCCTTCACTTGGATCGCTAGTTCTTGCCCATAGGCGACGATATCGGTCGCGTTGATTTTTTCCATATTAGTTAACCCACGACTCTGGCCCCATTCAGAAAAATTTTTCCAGCGTGATCGATTGGTAGCGACCGACGAGAATGAAGCTCCACTGTTCTTCAGAATCATGGTCCCCGCCCGCTTCAGATCGCGAGATCCAATACCGAAATTTCTACTCATGAATATGACTCCTTCTTTAAGTTGCGCCCTTCCATACCCATGCTGTCGGATTTTCCAACAGCATGGGTGCGGAAGGGCGAAGCCCGAACGCGCACCCCATCCCCCTCACCCGAACTCCAACGATCTCGGTCGCCCGCAATTGGGTAGGCTTGTGCGAAAGATGGCACGACCAAGACCGTTGGAATTCGGTAAGTGTTTACGCACAGGATTTCGGTCCTGGCAACCGTGATCGTGAGGAGGGGGAGCATTTCCCCCGTGTATTTTTCGCCTGTTGATTTCTTGGGGGAGGAAGCTATGGGGCGGTCGTCCCGCGTTGACCACATGGTGGCGGCAAACTCCAGCATCGCGCATTCGCGCTCACCCCGAGGCGTCGGGGTGTCCTGTGCCAATAATTTTGTTATTTCTCCCAGTTTCTCCCAAAATTACGCGGGAAAACTGTTAAATTATCTATTTAAAAACAAAGATTTATTGTGGATTTTTTTTGCCGTCTCTATTCCGAGCGAAACCTTGGAATAACCGAATGGCGGGAACATTAAGAGATGCGCTAGCATTTCATAATGGTGTGTTGAATGGCGTATGCTTTCGCACATGGCCATGATGACTGACCTGGCGGTCAGTTTGTTGATGATGGATTGGGAAATCCAGCAGATGTGTTGGCTCCCAGAAGGAGCAGTTTTATCATGCGCAGCGATGCCGGGCATGTCCCGCGTAACCAGCGGGAAAGCGGTCAAGCCGACGGATCGGCGTTTGAATTTCGTTCATTCGTGTCACCCCCCAACTTGGCGTGCGCAACGAAGATATCCAAAAAGCGTATGGCTATCGTAGTCAACTATCTGACGACGGCCCGCTAATATTCTATTTATCGACGACAGAATTGTTTTCTGTATTTAAATGTCCAAAATTTTTTCCGAAAATATCTCAGTTTTGGTTATGTTTCACACCACTAGTATCCCAACGTTAATCGAACAGACAACTGGTTGGTTGAGTCCGGTGAATTTATGTCCAGGGGCGTGCGTGCCGACAGTTGATTTAGAGCCATTCTCTCGAACATAGTGAGGCTAAGATTTGTAGCATTTCGTGGAGCGAAGCGGTGATGTTCAGCCGCTTTCTCAGGCTCGAGAGCTGCCGATTGCGCCTGCGTGATCAACAGCAGAGCCCAGTACAACTGAGACTACCCGAAGTTAATACGAA
>JANOTC010000156.1:0-2086 GCA_031416175.1 Gammaproteobacteria bacterium | reverse complement strand
CCGAAACGCGGTGGCTGGGCGCGTGGTTGCCGACGCCTAGCTGGAATATCGCCGCACAGGCGCAACTCGGCACCAAAAGTGGGCACGAAGTGCAGCACAAGTTCTATCTCGGCGGCCTGGATACGTTGCGCGGCTTCCTCGACGGCCAGTTTCGCGGCGATCACTATTGGCTCCTAAATGCAGAACTGCGACCGACGCTTTGGCACTCGCCCCTTGCCGTATTGCAGGGCAATGTGTTCGCCGACGTGGCAAAAACTTGGGATGAACAGCGCTTTTCGCTTGCCGGTTTCGAGCGACCCACCATTAGCACTGGCGCCGGTGTACGCGTTGTTCTGCCGCGTATCTACCGGGCCGTGATACGGCTTGACGTAGCCCGCACACACACGCCGGTAAAACAGACTGGGATTGCGTTTGGCCTGCAGCAATTTTTTTAGTGCCTTTACTCATAGAACTACCCAGCCCATCTCAAACGCCATTACTCAACGGCTGCGTCGGTGTCATTTTCCAAATCATCTCATTGTATTCACGCATCGTACGATCTGTCGAAAACTTACCGCTGCAGGCTGTGTTAAGAATGCTCATTTGAGTCCAGCGCGCGGTGTCTTTATACGCGTCGGCGGCGCGTTGTTGTGCGTCGACGTAGCTGCGGAAATCGGCTAGCGTCATCCAAGGATCGTTCGGGTTTACCAAGGAGGAAATAATAATATCGAAAATGCCTTGTTCGAATTGATTAAAGTGCCCGCAACACAAGAGATTCATCACGTGGCTCAGATCGGCATCGTTATCAATAAAGTTTTGCGGTGAATAATTCTTGCGTTGCTCGGTAACTTCATCAGCATTTAAACCAAACAGAAAGAAATTCTCGCTACCGACTTCTTCGCGTATTTCAATATTGGCGCCGTCGAGTGTGCCGATGGTGATGGCGCCATTCATCATGAACTTCATGTTCCCGGTTCCGGAGGCTTCTTTCCCGGCGGTAGAGATTTGTTCCGATAGGTCCGTGCCGGGTGCGATGATTTCCATCGCGCTGACGCGATAGTCAGGGAGAAAAGCAACGCGTAAGTGTTGGCCCACGTCTACATCACGATTAACGACATTAGCCACATTATTGGCTAGTTTGATAATGGCCTTGGCCATGAGATAGCCCGGTGCGGCTTTACCGCCGAATAACACACAGCGTGGTACGAAGTTGGCTGTGTCGCCGCGTTTTACGCGGTTGTAGAGATGAATAACATGAAGGATGTTCAGTAACTGGCGTTTGTACTCATGAATACGTTTGACTTGTACATCAAACATGGCATCTGGATTGAAGTCCACGTGACAATCCTTTTTCACCAGGGCGGCGAGGCGAACTTTATTGGCACGTTTCACAGCGCGCCAATCCGAACAGAATTGCGCGTCGTCAAGCTGGGTTTTTAATTTTTGTAGATCATCGAGTTGCGTTACCCACCGATCTCCTATTTTGTCGGATATCAGTTTGCTTAGCTCTGAATTGGCCTTGGCTAGCCAACGGCGTTGAGTGACGCCGTTCGTCTTATTGTTAAATTTATGCGGCCAAAGTTCATAGAAGTCGTGAAAGAGATCTTCCTTCAACAGGCGCGAATGTAACGCGGCAACTCCGTTCACAGAAAAGCTTCCCACCAGCGCTAAAAAGGCCATGCGGACTTGAGGTTCATGCCCTTCTTCAATAATCGACATGCGTTGTAAGCGAACGATGTCGCCGGGCCAGCGGCGAGCCACTTCGGTCATGAAGCGCGCGTTAATTTCATAGATGATTTCAAGTAGGCGCGGTAATAGATCTTTGAAAAGGCGTAATGGCCATTTCTCTAGTGCTTCTGGGAGCAGGGTATGGTTGGTGTAGGCCATCACCTGGGTGGTAATGCCCCATGCTTCGTCCCAGCCAATGTGGCATTCATCGAGTAGGAGTCGCATTAATTCCGCCACGGCGATGGTGGGGTGCGTGTCGTTCATTTGAAAGCAATTGGTGTTAGCAAAATTGGCGAGATTGCTGCCATTGTTTTCACGCCAACGCCGCATAACATCTTGGAGACTTGCTGAGGCAAGAAAATATTGCTGACGCAATCGC
>JANOTC010000155.1:0-4191 GCA_031416175.1 Gammaproteobacteria bacterium | reverse complement strand
CATGCGCTACTCATCTCAAGTTAAACCGATTAGTTACCTCAAGGCCAATGCTGCTGAGGTTCTAACACGCCTTGCGGAGCAGCGTGAGCCCTTGATCATCACTCAGAACGGTGAAGCCAAAGCCGTCCTGCAGGATTTGGCTTCGTTCGAGGAAACCCAGGAAACGCTGGCCTTGCTGAAAATCTTGGCGCTGGGCAATCAGGACGTGGCGGCAGGCAAGGTCAAGTCTGTCGCGAACGTCGTTGCCCGTCTGCGCTCCAAGCGGGCAACGGCCTGATGGCAGGCACGCCCACCAAATTCGAAGTCTTACTCACCCAGGGTGCCGAGCAAGACTTGGAGGCCATTCACGATTACATCGCGGAGTTCGACTGCGTTGCCAACGCCAACCACGTGTTGGACCAATTGGTGAAGGTTGTGGAGAGCTTGTCTCGGTATCCGGAGCGTGGCAGCTACCCGAAAGAGTTGGTCGCACTGGGCATTAAAGAGTATCGCCAGACCTCATTCAAACCTTACCGCCTGATCTACCGTGTCACAGGTAATCAAGTCGTCATCTATCTGATCGCTGACAGTCGTCGCGATATGCAATCCGTGCTTGCTCGCAGATTACTGGGCGCATAGTCCATTCGGTAGAGATAGGCTGACTCCATCACACACTTAAAAAAGCTTTGAACTCGTGTGAAAAGGGGGTTTTGAAATTAATTGGAGGCGCCAAGACTTGGCCGCCGGTGGCAATGAGAATGCCGTAAAACTGGCCCCGCTAGTTGTTTATCCGTGATTCCGTAGCGCGGCAAAAATCTGTAATATCGCGGCAAGCGATTAAGGGGAAAAATGGTCTTCGAGGAGTTAACATGTCCCTAACAAATCAACGAAACCCCTTCGAGGCCGTGCAACTTGATTTGTTCACGGATTCGCCCTCTGCGCAACTCGCGACCGGCGTGTTTTGGGCGCTGGCGCGTTGCGACGCGATCGAAGCGCGCCGCCTCTTGTTGCGCCTTCAGGAAATCGCACCTACGCACAGTCAATGGAGCGTCTTTTCCCAGCTAAGCAACGCACTTGACTCCTTGTCGGCACCAGTGGCTGACGCGGCAGGTGAAATTGGTTACTTGCAAGCGTCGCTATTGTCGCTCGTGAAAACCGTGCTCGGAAAAGATGGACGCCTATTTTCCACACGGTGCTGGCAGCGCCTCACACACGCGCTGGTGGGCCAGCCTTATGATGCAAATTCGCCGAATGTGCATCGCAGTTATACGGCCATGCAAATCAACGATTGGTCGACCGTGCGCGAAGCGGTGGAAAGCGAACACAATTGGGATGCGGAGCCTGTGCTAATTGTCCGCCATGCCCACGCCTGCGAACACCTGCAAGCGCAAGCGGATGCCTTACAAAGTTGGTTCCGATTGTGTTGGTCATCGCCTGAGCAGGCGGCCTGTATTGATTCATCGTCTAATGCAATGTTGCGCGAACAGTGGCGCGAGTTTCAGGGGCTGGATCCTGAATTGCCCAATAGCGCATTTCCTGCCTGGTCAATTATTGTTACGCCTGGTCTGTTTCGACTCTTTCCGGACGTCGGCGCCGACGGTAATGCAATGCCAGCAAGTTACCAAACTGTGCTTACCTTGCAACAAAGCGCGGACAAAAATAATCAAGCACAGAAAATCCATCTGCGGGCGTTGCTCAAGCAGCAAGATCCACTGCTGTTCGGATACTATCTGGCAGAACTGAGCGCTGCGTAATCCTGCCCCGAACCCTGGTAGAATGTGCCTCTCCACACTCGACGAGGCCGACCATGTCTTTCTACAAACATCACGTGTTTTTTTGCGTTAATCAACGCGAAGATGGCAGCAAATGTTGCCAAAATTTCGACGCCACCGCCATGCGCGGCTATGCGAAAGATAAAACAAAAAAACTCAAATTGGCCGGACCAGGCGGCGTGCGAATTAACACCGCAGGGTGCTTGGATCGTTGCAGCGAGGGCCCGGTTATCGTGGTGTATCCCGAAGCCGTTTGGTACACCTACGTTGATGAAGAAGACATCGACGAGATCATTCACGAGCACCTAGAAAACGGACGCATCGTCGAGCGTTTGCGTTTGCCGAGTTGAACAGTCTTTCCTATATCGTGCAGGCGCAAGGTCTGCGCAAGCGTTACGGCGCTGCCGAAGTGGTGCGTGGCATTGACTTCGCGGTCAGCAAAGGCGAGTGTTTCGGAATCTTAGGCCCCAACGGTGCCGGAAAAACGACAACACTGCGAATGTTGTTAGGCCACACGCCGCCCAGCGGTGGTGAATTGAATGTGTTAGGCCATTCGATGCCCGATGACGCCCGCGCTATGCATGAACGCGTGGGTTTAGTACCACAACACAATAATCTTGATCCTGACTTCACCGTCACCGAAAATTTGCGTGTGTATGCCGCGTATTTTTCGATTCCTCGCGCCGAAATCGAACGTCGCATTCCGCCGCTATTGCAATTTGCCGCGTTAGAAACGAAAGCCACAGCGAAAATTGACGAGTTGTCCGGTGGCATGCAGCGACGTCTAACACTTGCTCGCGCGTTGATCAACGATCCTGAATTATTAGTGTTAGACGAGCCGACGACCGGACTCGACCCGCAAGCGCGCCACGTTATTTGGCAACGCCTGCGTCAATTGCGTGCGTCGGGCAAAACCGTCGTTATCACAACTCACTACATGGAAGAGGCGGAGCGTTTATGCGACCGCCTCATCGTGATCGACAAAGGCGTGATTTTGGCACAAGGCGCCCCCAAAGATTTGATTCGCGATCTCGTTGAACCCTACGTTGTTGAGTTGTTCGGCGCCGAGGCGCGCATATGGGCGCAAGCGCTCACCCTTGACACGGGCCTTCGCCTAGAAGCCTTGGAAGAAAGTGTGCTGCTTTACACCCACGATGAACAGGCGCTATTGCAACAATTACACACCCAACCGAATTTTCAATTCACCCATCGGCGTGCGAACCTCGAAGACGTATTTTTGCGCCTTACCGGTCGCGAGTTACGGGAAGCCTAGGCACACATGCGTACAACACATTATTCGCTTCCGCGCGTCAGTCGCCGCTGGTTTCCCGTTTGGCGGCGCAATTTTTTAGTTTGGCGCAAATTATTCGGCCCGTCGATGTTGGGTAATTTCGGCGAACCTTTACTATATTTGCTTGCGCTAGGTTACGGCCTGGGCCATTTTGTCGGCGACATCGGCCAAACACGCTACATCGACTATCTCGCTGCGGGCATTGTGTGTTCAACGACCATGATGACTGCCAGCTTTGAAGGATTGTATTCCGCCTACACACGCATGGCGGTGCAAAAAACCTGGGACAGCATTTTGTCGACGCCGGTTGGCCTAGACGATATTTTGTTCGGTGAAATGATTTGGGCAGGCAGCAAAAGTGTATTGAGTGCAACGCCCATAATCCTCGTGGCGGCGTTGCTCGGTGCAGTGCACGATGCCTGGGCCATCTTGGCTATCTTCATGGTGATGTTAGCGGGTGCGGTGTTTGGCGCGCTGGCATTGGTTATGACCGCCGTTGCGCGCGGCTATGATTTTTTTATCTACTACTTTACCTTAGTCATCACGCCCATGTTTCTTTTCAGCGGCGTGTTTTTTCCGCTAGACGGTATGCCTGTATTCATTCGCGTTGTGGCAGCCTGCTTGCCGTTGAATCACGTCGTTGAAGTGGTACGCCCGTTGATGGTGGGTGGCGAAGTTACCAACGTATTTCTGCATGTTGGCGTGCTACTCGCCTATGGCATCGCCGGGTTTACTATTGCGAGTGTGTTGTTTCGTCGCCGACTATTGTCATAACACACGTCGATAACGCTAGACACGTGCCAGCGCTTGCCATTAATGTTGCGCATTCATTTCATCCTCACTTTTTTGAATTAGGAAAGGTTCACGCCCATGCGCACAACGGAGTTTGATGGGTACGCGTCGGTTTCGAGACAAAATTTCGCGATGTCCGCGCTAGCAATTTGCATGTTAACGACGTTGGTCGGTTGCGGAGGTGGGGCGGCCGGAACGGAAGGCAGCATCGGATGTGGCGCGACTGAATTGGTCAAAGCGGGTGGGGGGTGCCAACAGGTTGCGTTGTTAGACGCAAACAACGACGGCACAATCGACGGTGTAGACATCTCTGGCGATGGCATACCAGAAATGAATATTGTCGCAGGCGGAGCGTCA
>JANOTC010000154.1:0-2194 GCA_031416175.1 Gammaproteobacteria bacterium | reverse complement strand
GGCCGATAAATAGATCTGCGGGTCTGCATGCGTTTGCGTGCGCGGACCCCGGAACTTGAGCCAAAGACAGAAAGGAAATCAGGAATGGTGCGTAGCGCCGAGATCGCGGCCACGTTGGTGGATAGTCTAGATATCCCTGTTTGTGCGGTAAAAAAATCCGGCGGATTTCTTTATTGGAATCGCGCATTCAGTGAGTGTGCATCCGCTAACGACGACGCACTCAAGCAGATGGATTCTTTTCAGGTGCTCGGCGGCAGTGCAGATTGGGACGTGGCGCGCTTCAGCGGCACAAAATGGCTAGACACCGCTGTCCGTTTTGTCAATCCTCTGGGCGTGCAGCAAGCCTATCGTGCGAGCGTGTTGTCGCATGACTTCGATTCAGAGAGTGCTTGGCTGGTGAAGTTGCAGCTGCCGACCTCCGACGAGGCCGCGCGCGCCGTTCAACAAGCGCACATGCGGGGTCGCGTAGACGAACTGGAAACCGTGCTCAATGCGCGCACCAAGGAATTGGAGTTCGCGCGTGATCGTGCGATGGCCGCAAACCGTGCCAAAAGTGGTTTCTTGGCCAATATGAGCCATGAATTGCGCACGCCATTAAACGCGGTCATTGGCTACAGTGAAATTTTGATCGAAGACCTCGGCGACGCGGGTCAAGCGGGCGCTGTGTCCGATCTCAAAAAAATACAATCGGCAGGAAAGCATTTATTAGCGCTTATTAACGATATTCTCGATTTATCGAAAATCGAAGCGGGCAAGATGGGATTGAATCTCGAATATTTTCGCGTCGACACGATGCTGCGCGATGTGGTCGAAACTATTTTGCCCATGGCGGCCAAGAATGGCACGGCGTTCGAGATGAAGCGCGTCGGCGAGCTAGGCGTTATGCTCTGCGACATCACGAAAATTAGACAAATATTGTTCAATTTGATAAGCAACGGTATTAAGTTCGCTGAGCAAGGCCACGTTGAGTTGCAAATAGAGCGCGTTATGGAAAACGAGCGCGAGCATTACACCTTTGTCGTGCGTGACGACGGTATTGGCATGACGCTCGAACAGCAAGAAAAGTTGTTTCAAGAGTTCTTTCAGGGTGACCAATCGGCGAGTCGGAAATGGGGTGGAACGGGTCTTGGGCTGGTGATCAGCCAGCGTTTTGCGCAAATGATGGGCGGCGAGATAGTCGTTGAAAGTGTATTGGGTAAAGGTTCGGTGTTTCGCGTAAAAATGCCGACCAATACGGCAAAACTCCGCTTTCACAGTTCTGCCAATGATGCGCAAGTAGGTCCGCGTGTTGATCAGAAATTAATTCGCTTTGCAGTCAATGATAAATATGTGGCGAGGCGCCACACCATCAGCCGAGTATTAGTGATTGATGACGACCCCCATGTGCGCGACCTGATGGAGCGGTATTTGACGCGCGAAGGGTTCGAGGTGATGTCGGCGGAGAACGGTCAAGACGGAATCAAGCGCATTAAATCCTTCGCCCCGCATGTAATTACCTTGGATGTGTTGATGCCGGTGATGGACGGTTGGTCGGTTCTTTCTGAACTGAAGCGCGATCCAGACACCGCCAATATCCCCGTTATTATGCTTTCCATGTTAGACGAGTTAGACATGAGCTTCGCCCTCGGGGCCGCCGACTATTTAGTGAAGCCCGTAAAGCGCGATCTCCTACTAGAGACTGTTTTCAAGCACCTGCGTGAAAAGAACAACGGGCGCGTGTTGGTGGTAGACGACCAATTCGAAAACCGTGACGTGGTGGCGAGAATTCTGAAAGGCCACGGCCTCACCGTAGCAGAGGCGGGCAACGGGGTTGAGGCGTTGGCGCAGTTGGCGTTAGAGAAGCCACACTTGATTTTGCTCGACTTGATGATGCCGGAAATGGATGGGTTTCGTTTTAGCGAGGAAGTCAAAAAGCATCCAGAGTGGGCTGGCATACCGATTATTGTGATTACGGCAATGGAACTCACACCGGATGACATCAAACGCTTAAACGGAAATGTTGACAAGATTTACGAGAGAAAGGAAATAGATTTCAAGAACCTCTTGTCTCAAATCCACGAGTTAATCGCGGCGCGGGTACGCGGAAAAAGTGGAACGAGCAGGCATTAGTTGACAGAAAGTAGGACGGGAAGTTTTGATATATGAACCAGAATGTAACGCCAGTTGATTTGGTTAGCGACGTCACGTTTAAGAC
>JANOTC010000153.1:0-6458 GCA_031416175.1 Gammaproteobacteria bacterium | reverse complement strand
CAAAAGCGCTGTCAATCGACAGCGCTTTATTCACCGATTTAAGGCTCAGATCAAAAAGGCAGTATCTGATGCGATAGCAGGTCGCAGCATTACTGACATGGAGGACGGCGAGAACGTTTCCATCCCTGCGAAAGACATTTCCGAACCCAATATTCACCATGGCTCTGGCGGACGCCGCGACATTGTGCAACCGGGTAACAAGGAATTCATTACCGGCGACCGAATTCCGCGCCCAACCGGCGGGCAAGGTGGGCGTGGCAATAAAGCCTCCAATTCCGGCGATGGCATGGACGACTTTGTTTTTGAATTAAGCAAAGAAGAGTTCATGGAGTTCTTCTTTGACGATTTGGCACTCCCCAATTTAGTCAAACGGCAATTGGCGACCATCTACGAAAACAAGTCGGTGCGGGCCGGATTCACCTCCACCGGCATGCCGACTAACATCAACATTGTCCGCTCCTTGCGAGGCGCACATGCCAGACGCATTGCAGTTGGTGGACCGTTTCGATCACGCCTACGCGAAGCGGAGGAAGAATTGCTCGCCTGCGTTGTCCAATTTGGTGCAGACTCGCCCAGGGCACGAGAACTTCAGGAAGAAATTGAGGCACTCAAGCGCAAAATCGCCGGCATCCCGTTCATCGACACCTTTGATTTACGTTACAACAATCGCGTACCGCAACCCAAGCCGACGACGCAAGCCGTGATGTTTTGTGTTATGGACGTTTCCGGATCAATGGATCAAGCCAAAAAAGACATGGCAAAGCGATTTTTCATATTGCTCTATTTGTTCCTAACCCGGAATTACGAACGCATTGAATTGGTTTTCATTTGCCACCATACCGTTGCGCGCGAAGTTGATGAAGAGGAATTCTTTCATTCGCGTGAAACAGGTGGAACGGTCGTTTCCAGTGCATTAGAGTTGACGCGCGAAATTATCACCCAACGCTTCCCGACAAGCGCGTGGAACATTTACGTGGCGCAAGCCTCGGATGGAGACAACTGGCATGACGATTCGCCAAATTGCGGCGCTATTTTGCGCGACAAGATTATGCCGCTCGTACAGCACTATGCCTACGTAGAAATCACGCCCGATGAACACCAAAGTTTGTGGCATGAGTATGAACACGTACAGAAAGCCTGCGCCAATTTTGCTATGCAACGAATTGTCACTCCAGCAGATATCTATCCTGTGTTTCGTGAGTTATTTAAGAAACAGTCTGTAGGAGCAACGTGAATTATGGCCAATGTTCCTCTTTCTACGGGTTCCGAATGGACCTTCGAATTGTTAGAAATCTATGACAAAGAAATCGCACGTTTCGCCGCCGAATACCGTTTAAGCACCTATCCCAACCAGATAGAAATCATTACGGCGGAACAGATGATGGACGCCTATTCCTCGGTAGGAATGCCGGTGGGATACAGTCATTGGTCATTCGGCAAACAATTCATTGAAACCGAGAAGCGCTACAAACGCGGTGAAATGGGCCTCGCCTACGAGATTGTGATTAATTCCAACCCTTGCATTGCCTATCTCATGGAAGAAAACACCATGACGATGCAAGCACTGGTCATCGCGCACGCCTGCTATGGGCACAATTCGTTTTTCAAAAATAACTATTTGTTTACACAATGGACATCGGCTGATGCCATCATCGACTACCTTATTTTTGCACGCAAGTATGTGAGCGAGTGCGAGGAGCGTTACGGGCTTGAAGCCGTTGAACAGATCATTGACTCCTGCCATGCCTTGATGAATTATGGCGTTGATCGTTACAAACGACCGCAAGAACTTTCGTTGCGTAAAGAGCAAGAGCGGCAACAAGAACGCGAGTCTTATTTGCAATCGCAAATTAATGAACTCTGGCGCACCATTCCGGGCTATGGAGTGGAAGATAAGGCCGAATCCCATGGTCGCTTCCCCTCGGAGCCGCAGGAAAATATTTTATATTTTATCGAAAAAAATGCGCCACTGCTCGAACCGTGGCAACGCGAATTGGTACGTATTGTACGTAAAGTAGCTCAATATTTTTATCCGCAACGACAAACCAAAGTCATGAACGAAGGCTGGGCCACATTTTGGCACTATACCTTGTTAAATCGTTTGTATAGCGAAGGTTTGGTGACGGACGGATTCATGATTGAATTTCTGACGTCTCATACCAATGTCATTGCGCAACCCGCTTTCGATAGTAAATACTTTAGCGGTATTAATCCCTACGCCCTAGGCTTTACCATGATGAGCGACATTCGGCGGATATGTGAGCATCCCACCGACGAGGATCGTCGTTGGTTTCCGCATTTAGCCGACAGTGACTGGGTGAGTTCTCTTGACTTCGCCATGCGTAATTTCAAAGACGAGAGTTTCATCGCCCAATATTTATCGCCAAAAGTAATTCGTGATTTGAAGTTATTCGCTGTCGGCGACGATGACCGTGACAGCCATATTCAAATCGGTGCGATACACAACGACGAAGGCTACCAGAAAATTCGGCAACTTCTCGCAGAGCAATACAATCTAGGCAGTAGCGAACCTAATATTCAAGTGTACAACGTCAACCGACGCGGCGACCGCTCACTAACACTGCGCCATTACCAATACAATCGGCGCCCATTGAGTAAAGAATCGCTACAGGACGTGATGAAGCATTTAGCACGTTTATGGGGATTTACTGTCCGAATTGAGACCGTCAATGAAGACGATAGAGTGGAATTAACCCATGAGTGCCGCGCTGCCGCGTGACCACGCGACGTTCAACGCGTCGCGTCGGTGACGTAAGAATGGTGAAATCCAACCACTTTAATCTGGCCGTCAATTCTCTCGAAATCGATATCGATTGAACCTGAGAAAACTTTGGCGTCCGACGCGCCTTTGCGAACTACGCTCACTCTAAATTCGCCCTTGGCCGACGCCGTTGTCGCGCCTCGCACCCATTTCAAACGTTGTAATTCCATAGAGCGCGTTTCCGTGCTCGTAAATAAATCCTTATAGTCGCTTTCAATACCGGATTTATCTTGACGATCATTGGTGGAGGCATTGGGACCAAACATCGACATAAAACCCGTTAGATCGCCTGCTCCGTACGCTAAGGTAAGCGCGTCCAACGCTTGCCGCAACTCGCGCTCCGGTAAGCTCACGCTCGAAACAGAACTGCGCTCTGCCGAAGCCACGCGCTCTACAGGTGCACTGTCTTCACTTCGGCTCTCCTGCGCAGCACGTGTGGATTTCGAAGTTCTGCTTTCCATCTCCAGAGCACGCGTTGCCGCCAGCTCTTCCTTTGCAGCCGCCCGCGCCTCGGAATCATTACTTATCGGAGCCGCGTCTTGCGTGTTTCGCTCTGTGGCGGACCCACCACCGTTGCCATCAAATGTCGCCACCACTACATTTTCGACACTCACCATCGGATCAACAACGGGTGGACTGGCAGTGGCGAGGGCACCTAGTTCCGATTCTGAAGACGCCAGACCAGCGTCAACAACGGGCACTTCCACACTCACATTCTGTTCCACCGCCATTGCGACGTCACGTCCAAAAACATTGAACTTCACGACAAGTGAAGTAACACCTATCAGCAACACCGCCACCCCTATCCAAAGCAACAATTTACTTCGCGAAAGACGCGTTTTGGCCACCGGGAGACTAAATTGAGCGCCATTGGCGTCGGATAGACGCTCCGCAACACGTTTAACCGGTGGCGGCTCCCTGTCCGCAACCACCGGTGTTGCAAACACTTGCGGCGGTACGGGAGGCGCTACCACAGGCGGCAGGCTTGACGTCGCTACCGTTGGCGCCGCTGCAGCTAAAGTGGGTAACGCTTTGACGTCCACGGTTGCCGATGGCCGTTCGTCTCTAGCCTGATCCGGACGCGACTGATCGACCACGTTCGACACCATCGTGTCAGAAATACGTGAGCCTGACGGCCCACCGCGTTTCTCGTAGGTTGTCAAAAACTCGTCGTACGAAGCGCGCTTTTTCGGGTCACGCAGAGTCGCGTACGCTTGATTAATTCGTCGGGCGTAAATTTCGTTCCACTGACTTGGATCTCTCTCTTGATCCGGCTGGAACAACCTAAAGAGATATTTGTAATGACGCTTAGCCAATTCCACATCTGCGTCGCGCGGTATCCCTAAGCGGCGATAGTAATCAGCCGTTCCAGACAACAAAACATTCTTCACATAGTCCCGCACTGCCGAACGCACGGCAGCGATAGGCGCACCGGAAAACCGTTCGCTTAGTAAGTAACTTGAAATATCAAGTTTACCTACCGCTAGCTGTAACACTTCAGTTAGACCTGACGGCAACGGCGCTTTCGGATCGGCCATGCGCGCATGCTTACTTGGGGCTAACCCGTATTGAAAACAGGCAACTAATGTTTCTAATTCCGGTACAGGTGAATCAACTTCCACCGCGACGCTAGACAGTTCGCCGACTCGATTCAGTTGCGCGTCATCCATTGCGCCAGGCGACGAATTCGATTCCCATCGCGACACAACACCGGAATCACTTGAGGCCGTTGCACGCGACGCGGCTACCGTTTCGACGCGGGCACTTGCCACCGTCGAAACGGACGGCTCAGCCTTTGCCGCATCCGCATTTTCCTCTGAAGAAACGACCTGCGCCACATCGGCCACAACACTCACATTGTCGGGCAATTCCGGCGGCACCACGTCCTCGCCTGATAACACTTTAGCCCGCGGCGGTAACGACGATTCAGCGCCTTTGGTCTCCTCCGTATCAAGACCGTACGCCGACACTTCGTTAACCAACTCACCGGCTACTAAGTTCACCGTTTCGTCGGTGATATCGTGCAAACTCTCTAACGAACAATACAAAAGCAAACGGTCGCAAAATGTATTAATTCGACGGGGTACACCCTTAGTAATGGCAAATATTCGCGAGAACGCCGCATCCGTAAATGACGGATCGCCTTTCCAATCGACAACACGCAAACGGTGCTCGATATAGTCGCGAGTTTCGGGGGCATCTAAAGGCGCAAGATGGCACGACGCGACCACGCGTTGCCGCAATTGCTCCATTCGATCCGATTGCAAGGTATCGCGAAATTGCTCCTGACCCATCAGGAAAATTTGCACTAAGGGATGATTGCCCAAATGAAAATTGGACAACATGCGTAATTCTTCGATGGTGACAGGCGGCAGGTTTTGCGACTCATCCACCAATAACAACGCGTGGTAGCCAGCGCGGAAGCGGCCAATGAAAAATGATTCAAGGCTGCGCAATAACGTCGACTTCGACACACCTTCGTGCGCTAAGCCAAACGACGCGGCGGTCAGCCGCAACATATCGTCGCTTTCTAAATGCGTTGTATTGATTTCCGATACAACGACTTTTTCTTTGCCTAACTCTTTGAGCAACGCACGCGCGAGCGTTGTTTTCCCGGTACCTGGCGCACCCGTAATAACGACGAACCCTTCTTTTTGGGTTACGCCATAACGCAAATAGGCGAGCGCCTTGGCATGTCCCTTACTCCCAAAAAAGAATTCAGGATCGGGACTTAGTCGAAACGGCGGACCTTTCAGCCCATAAAAACTTTCGTACACCGCAAACCCCTGATCAGCAAGACCGTTTGATTATGAAACACCGCCCTCCTCGACTGCGGCGGCAAAAATGCACACATCGCCTTTCAGCCGTGTTCGCAAGTCTATATCGGCGCGGACTAACGCGTCTGAACGCGGCTAAGGCTCTGTTGGTGCCAAGCTATTCGGCGGCTTTTCCGTCGAATTAAATTCAACCGGATCGGCAACATGCGCATTTAACTCGGCAAACGCACCCAAATATTCAATTTTCGCAGTAGCCACCAACTTCTTTACTTCCTCCAGAAGCAAGGTTTTACGCCGACCTGCCAGCAAATACTGCTGGGCTGCGATTGCGATCTTGTCAGCCGAAATGGGTTGTGCTTGCTTTGCCACTAGCTGCGCCACACTCACGCGATCTTTGCCCGTCGGTGTCACTAAGATATCGCCGATTTGGAGCTGGTGTATCACCTTGACACGATCCAGCGGCATTTGTTCCGAACTCTTGGTGATACGCCCGCCTTGAACTTGCGCACCCGCCGCCTGCAAGCCTTTGGCTATTTCAAGCAGAGGTGTTTTGGCGGCCGCTTGCTGCTCAATACTCTTGATATCCAAGCCTTTTCCAGCGACGATCAGTTCATCAAATTGAAAAATTTGGCGCCCCTCAAACAATTCCGGATAGTCTTTGTGCAGTGTTTCCGCTTCCTGCGCCGTGGGCACAGCGGTGGCCGCCGCCAATTTTTCCAGATAGGCTTGCGCTAATACCTGTCGTCGCGCACTTTCGAGCGCGATAGTCACTTTTGGATCTTTTTCAAGTTGAGTCTCGACGGCTTTTTGCGCTAACAATTCTTGTTGGGCTAGCTGCCGAACGACCAGTTTTCCGACTGAATCTGGGTCGGACTGGCGCAACTTTGGGTTTTGCGCCA
>JANOTC010000152.1:0-7994 GCA_031416175.1 Gammaproteobacteria bacterium | reverse complement strand
ATTCAAGCCAATATCAACCATCGTTTGCGCCGTCGTCGAAGCATTGTTCGGTTCGATTTCAGAGCGGCCTTCGGTGGTAATAATAGTCACCGTATCGGCCAAGCTATCGACAATCCCATCATTCACTTTCAAATTAAATTTGTACACGCCGCCGATATCGGGTCGGATACTTGGGCGTATCAATGTCGGATCAGAAATAAACGGATTACTTCCGACAGGACCGTCTACCATTGTCCAAGCAAAGGTCAGCGGATTGCGATCGGGGTCGCTACTGCCAGCACCGTCTAGATAAGTCGTGTAGCCCAATTTAATGACTTGGTTTTCGCCTGCCTCGGCGACCGGAATCTTGTTCGGTAATGAGGTGGTTGGCTCTTTCGCGGTTACGAGCGCCACGTCAATCGCGCTGTCGGCGGTGCCGTCGTTAACGACGAGTGCGACTTTGTATTCGCCTGCCACGTCCGGCGTGAAACTGGCGGCCACGGCAGCGGCGTTGGTGAGTTGTGATTGGCTGCTGGCGGGCTTGGATAAAAACGACCACGCGTAGTGTAACGTTGCGCCTTCTGCGTCGGAACTGCGGCTGCCATCGAGATTGACGGTCGCTCCCTTCACTAAGGTCATGCTATTTCCGGCGTTGGCGAGGGGTTTCGCGTTTGTTACCGTACTTCGCACTTTAATGGCCAGTCGCGTCGGTTGGCTCGGCGCTTTGCCGTCGTTCACGACCAGTGTGACTTCGTAGTCACCGACAACATCCGGCTTTAGGGACGCGTTTTTTGCCGTTGTATTTGCAATCGCCGCTGTGCTGGTCGTGGGTTTTTGCGAAACACTCCAGGTGTATGTTAGCGCATCGCCGTCAAAGTCGAAGCTCTCTTCGCCATTTAGAGCGGTTAGCGTGTTAGGAGCCAAAACGTTGACTGCTGAAATTTTTGCGACGGGAACATTATTGTTAGGGCCGGGTAGAACCGTTATGAAATCTTTCGCGCTTACTACCACCACGTCAATCGCGCTATCGGTCACGCCATCGTTCACCACCAGTGCGACTTTGTATTCGCCCGCTACGTCTGGGATGAAGCTGGCCGCTACCGCCTGGGCGTTGGTGAGTTGTGTTTGGCTGCTGGCGGGTTTGGTTAAGAACGACCAGGTGTACTGTAACGTCGACCCTTCTGCATCCACACTGCGGCTGCCGTCGAGATTCACGGCGACGCCTTTGAGTAACGTCAGGCTGTTTCCGGCATCGGCAATGGGTTTTGTGTTCGTGACGAGGTCACGCACTTTTATGGGCAACTTGGTGGGTAGGCTGCTGGACTTTCCGTCGTTCACGACGAGTGTGACTTCGTAATCGCCGACGGCATCTGGCGTTAGCGACGAATTTTTCGCCGTTGTGTCCGCAATGGTTGCCGTGCTAGTGGCGGGTTTTTGTGTAACACTCCAGGTGTAAGTGAGTGCGTCACTGTCAGCGTCAAAACTCTCTTCGCCTTTTAGGCTGGCGAGGGTATTGGGCGTCAATGTTTCGAGGGTGGCAATTTTGGCCACCGGCACATTATTGTTGGCGACCTGAATTTCGGTTTTGGTACCTCCTCCACAACCGGCGAGTAAAATAGACAAGCCCAACAACGTGGGCGGGACAAGGGTGCGCCAACTACGACTACTTCGTTTCACTTTAAAGCCTCCATATACAAATTTTAATTCTTACGACACGTAACACTCGAACCTTCAAAGGGGGCAGCGTACACACTTGTGGTGGTAGCAACATCCACCAGGTGGATGAGTTACCTTGTTGTAAAGGCGTGTATAAATACGCTCCACGAGTCAAACAATTGCCACTTAAACACGGGCGCCGCGATTGCTGTTACCGGCTGTTTGGGTGGGAAAAAGCGCGTTTATGGTAATGGATAAAGGGGGGGGGGTGAGTCAAGCGCCATGCACTAGTGGAGGCTGGGGTTCTTTCGCTATTTTAGTGATCTTCGCGTGCGTTTCGTTGGGCAAGGCAGCCGTTGGCGAAGTTGTTTTACTCATTGTGGTTGCGACCGTTCTGATTGCCACATCGCACTTTTAGAAGTCAAACAATAGTCTCAGTCGCGCAAAGACCTCTTTCTGCAGTGCTGGTGCGAGTTCTCCAAGTTCGCGCTTAACGAGGGTTTAGGAGTACGATTTTGCCTTTATTCACGAAATACTTTTCCATCTGCTAAGGAATAAATATCCTCCCGTTCGTCATCTAAAAAGGCAAAGGCTGGGTTCGCGGCGGCGGACTTCATCCATGCGGCCTCTGCGATTTCATCCAAAACATCAACAAGCACGATGACTCGTACGCGGACAGGACCGGCCATCGGCAACACTTCGTCCAACACCAACTGATGTTGCGCATCAATTGTTCCAGTCATTTCTATGGCGTGCACGCATGTCTCCTTGGAAAGTTCGAGAGATGAAACATTATAACACTATGCATCAGTTTCACGATGACAGTGGTTTTCGGTTGTTGCGCCTACAAATATGCAATAACGGCAAAATCGTCCGAATGGAGGATGGGTCTTTTGGGAAAGGCGTTCATAATATAAAAACCCGAATGGCAGAATTGGATGGGCAGGCGAGTTGGTCTGTTGATTCCGATGTGCAAAGCGGTGAAAGGCTGTGTTGCCTTGCGCGTGGAGGCGATTCGGATGGGGTTGATGCAGACTTGAACCCCTACTCCCCCTACCCCCCAAATTCAATAAACATCGCACTCGTCCACACTTTCGCCCCATCCCGTTGCGTGGCGCAAAAATAAACCGGCCTAAAACCGTGCGGTCCATTACGCGCTTCAATCTCGACGCTTCCGACGACTTCGCGCGGCAACGCATGGTCGGTAAGGCGATCTACGCTGACGAACAAATCCTGCCCGCCGAGCGCCCGTTGAACGTTGGACTGAGCTAACAATTCCGCACCACTCACTTCAATGCTGAAGTTCGGGCTGTGTATAAACGGATTGCCGTCGAGCGGATTTCCCACTTTAACGTAGCCATCAATTGTGCCTTCGAGTTTAATCCGACAATGGGCTAGGCCGCTGATATCTAACTCAATGGCGTCCACATCGCCAAACGTGTCGGACTTAAATGATATGCACGTGGGTGACGCGCGCCAGACGGTTTCTTCTGGATGTTCAAAGCCAAACGCCTGAAATGCGTTCACAGTTCCGTTAATAACTGTTATTGTTCCTTTCCAGGCCGCCCAACGATAGCGATCTGGAATACGTGCGCCACCCCAACGAATGCGAATTTTTCGCTCCGAATATCCGAGTTCTTGCTGCACGTTGCGTTGCCAGATACAGCCGGTGTGGTCAAACGCGGCGATATCATCCCAGCCTTGGTCGCCGAGAAAGCGGTAGTCGATAGACGCGCTGCCTTTCTGAGTGAATTCGTCGCCCATCATGAATTGGCCGCAGCGCGTTAGTCCGTACAAACGTTCGCCGGTGGTCGCGAAGGTATGGCGTGCGCGGAGTGCCTTGCCTATGGTTGTCCGGTCGAGGTGGTCGGCAATAATACCTGTTAGTCCGCCTTTGGTTCCAAACACCGCTGCGCCGGGTACGCCGCCGCCGCAACGGCCACGATGCTCGTCGCTATTGGCGGAGGCACCGAGTTTGTAGCCACGTTGCATTACATCGGCGTAAAGCCATGGAAATTGGCCCCAGGCCGATTGAATTTCTACCAAGCGCTCTAACACGGGGTGGTGCCAATCCAGGTTGCAGCGTCGACCGCCCACATGTGGCATTAAAAGATGGCCTTCGGGGTCGTGAATATAGGTTGCGTAGAGTTCGTCCAGCGGCCAGGCGCCAGGTTGTAATTGATCGCCTTGCATGTCTTCGTTCCATTCGAACGAGCGACAAACATTGCCGTGTCGATCAAATGGAAATTCCGGGCTTTCTCCGCGTAAAAATACGACATTATGATCGCCACCGGCGGCCGAATTTCCGCACCATTCTGTACCGGGGTAGCACACAAAATCGCCGTCGCGATTGATTTCATTAATGTACGCGACGGCCTTATCCCAGCGCGCTTTGGTAATGTTGAAATCGTTCGCGGTGTAGCCTAAAACATCTAAACCGGCAACGTCGCGTCCATAACTTAAATTGTACGTCGTATCGTTTGTGCCGACGGTGTCATCCGAGTGTACGTGTAAATCGCCGTAGAAAGCGCGTGGAACCGATAAGTGCGCATCGGTGTGGATATACACCCGCTCAATGGGTACTGCGCCTGCATTGCGCAACTTGGCAGTTAATATCAATTCGCCATCTTCGTTCAACGGCAAATCCGTTAGGGCAGCAATGGCCCAGCCTTGCCGATTTAAGGCGACCACATTCTCGTACACAGGTTTCCCGTTACGCGTGCCCGCGAGACTGATCGACGCGTCGGTGTCGCAGCAGGTGTTTCCCCATTTGTCTTCGATGCTGACAACCGCACGCGCTGACTCACCGGTGCGGACGATGCGCGGCGCGACGACGCGAACGTTGGCGGGCGGGCCGGAGAGAATATCGACATGGATATCACCCTGTACCGAGGCAAAGCGCGATGTGCCGAGTGGGTCTACATAGCAACGAAAGCGAAATCCTTTTTCAACAAAAGTTTGCACACGCGTACCGGGTCCACCGGCACGACGATCACCCAAACGAATAATAATGTGATCGCCAGGATTCAAAAATCCATCGACTGTATCAACAATGATCGCCTTTTGAAACGGGCGTTCGTGACCCTTTTGATCAAAACGCACTTTGAGCGATTGGACTGTCGCGGGGCTTTGCCCAGTCACTAATGGGCCGGCTTGATACTCGGCTGAGACATAATTGGCGCCAAGCGGATCGTCGGTTTGAAAGAGTGCCCAATCAGAATAAAATTTAAAGGTGGCTTTGAACCAAGCGCCATCGGCAATGCCGGAGGCGCCGACTTCATAGTCCAACACGATTTCGTCCCAGGAGCCAGCAACGAGACGATCTACATTGCAGGTGACTCGCCCTAAAAATGGCATGTCTTTGGTTTTTTGATAAAGACCGTCGGGCGAGACGTAGTCGCCCAGTTTTGCTTTCAGTTCACTATCCGTCATTCTTTTCATTGTGGGTCCTTTATGTTATCCGCCAGACTTCGTAGCGTTTTTCCATTTGTCTAAAAATTAATCGCTCGATGAGCCAGGACATTCCGCCGATCATCACGATGCCGAGTAACACTTGTTTTGCATTACCGATTTCGCCACCCATGGATACCATCCAGCCGATGCCTTGCGTGGCACCCACCATTTCGGCAGCCACCAATGAACGCCAGGCTTGGCTAAAGCCGATGCGTAATCCTGCTGTGACAAACGGTAGGCTTGCAGGTAAGTAAACGTACAAAAAGAGTTGCCAACGGCGCGCACCGAGCGAACGTGCGGCGCGCACTTCGGCGCCTTGTATTTGCAAAATGCCTTCGGTGATCGTGATAATCATCGGGTTGACGGCGGCAATAAAAATGACAATGGCGATGGTGATGTAGCCAATGCCGAAAATAATCAGCATCAACGGCGCCCAGGCGATCGGTGGAATCGACATGAACAAGCCGTTCAAGGGCGTTATGAATTCGCGGAGTGGTCGAAAAAATCCACACAAAAAGCCGAGACTAATCGCGACAATGATCGCTGAGCCAAAGCCACCGACGATTTCCAGCAAGCTTGCCCACAAATGGGGTAGCAATGTTCCTTTTGCCAGCCAGTATTGCGCTTCATCGACGACGTCCCATACCTGCGGCAAAATATAGGGAGGGAATTGCGATGCAATGGCCATCCAGGCTAAGAGAAGAAATGGAATGGAAAACCACGAATAAGAAAATTTAGGAAATTTAGTAATTTTAGAAAATTTAGACGACATAGCAGGCTCCAGCCTATCGTGTTCGCGCATGGCGTTCGACAAATGGCTTGCCGAACGCCACTGTGAAGGCGAACTTCTACAAAATGGCTAGTTGCCTACATCCGTTAGCATTTTGATCTGATAACGGGTGTCGATGACGTCGGCAATTTTCATCGGGTCTTGGATAAAGCCAAGATTCAATGAATAGCCCATTAGTTGCTGAATGAATGCCTGATCGGCATCACTCAATTTCCATTCCCAACCGAGATTTTTGCGAGCTTGCGCCACTACATCCGTTGGCGAATATTTCTTACCGCCTGGGCCTTCAATGGCTTCTAAACTAAAGGCGTCGGCAATAATGTCGTTGCCTGCCGTAGGCGAGGAGTTAAGGAATTCGACCGCTTTCTTGTGCGCTTTCAGAGCGCGGGCAAGCGCATCGGATTTTTTCTCGATGGTTTCCGGTAAGGCCATAACCACGTAGCCAACGGTTTTACCTAACTTCTCGTCTGCGTCATAAACTATCTTTGCGGTGCCGCGTAAAAGTTCTTGCGTCCGGAACGGTTCCCACACGAACGCGGCGTCCACGACGCCCGATTGTAGTGAGGCCGCCATATTGCCGGATGGCATGTCGATAACTTGCAGATCTTTTTCGACGTCGAGATTGCCAATGTCACCTAAAATATAGCCACGCAATAGAACGTCATTGCCACTGCCTTTCTTAACGCCCGCCAATTTCTTCCCTTTCAAGTCGGCCAGTGACTTGATGTTAGAATCGATGCGGGTAATCACGGCGGCCTGCCCATAGCTCACTTTGGCGAGAATTTGACTCTTCAAGCCGCGTGAATACCAATGGTAAACCGGCGGTGCGCCGATATACGCCATATCCAACTGGCCAGCCGCGAGTGCCTGTTGAATGATAGGCCCGGACGTGAAAGACGTAATTTCTACGTCGACCCCGGCGTCTTTGAAAAAGCCCTTTTTGTCAGCAATCACCACCGGCGCGTTCGCCATGGCATACACCCATCCGATTCGAATTTTTTCCGCCGCATAGACTTGGCAACTGGCTACCAATAACGTAACGCTTAATATAGTCCTAAACACAGCTTCTCTCCTTTGCTTATGCCAATGAACCTACTACGCCGACTGTAAAGCTTCCGTGGTCGACGCAGCTCCCAACACAGATACAGCGTCTTCGGACTTAGGCGTTGGTCCGCCGCCTATTCCACGCGTTACCGCTGATATATCAGCGATTAATTCCTTTTTGTATTGCCAAAACAATTCGCTGGTGCGCGTCACTGGGCCGCTGCGAGGGCGCGGCAATTCATTGCGTAATTCACGATAAATGCCGTGCGGCGGGCGATTGAGTACGATCACGCGGTCCGACAAATAAATGGCTTCGTCAATGTCGTGTGTGATAAACACGACAGTTTGGCCGAGGCGGTCCCAAAGGCTCAAAAGCTCGTCGTTCATTGTTTCGCGCGTAATCGCGTCGAGGGCGGCGAAAGGCTCGTCCATTAACAGTAAGTGTGGCTCTAACACTAAAGTGCGCGCCAAGGATACGCGTTGTTGCATGCCGCCGGACAGGCGCATGGGCAGGTAATTTTCAAAACCCTTCAGGCCGACCAATTCGAGAAAGCGCTCTGCTTTGGCCCGACGTTCTTCTACGTCGAGGTTGTTTTGCATTTTCAAGCCAAACTCGACGTTTTGAATAGCGGTTAGCCATGGGAAAAGCGTCGACGTCTGAAACACGTAGCCGAAATGTGGATCTTCAGGTTCGATTTTTTGACCGCGCAACAACACGCTGCCTTGATTTGGTTTATAGAATCCAGAAAGCAGATTAAGAAGGGTTGTTTTACCGCAGCCAGAAGGGCCAAGAATTGAAACGAATTCGCCGGGCTCGATGCTCGCGTGCAAACCATTATAAATGCTAAGTTGATCGTTGTAGGAGAAATGAAGATCGTCAATAACTAATGCGTCACCACCGACATGATTCACTACTTCCATGTTCTGCCCTCCCTGACATAAACCTAATGCTTGTTATTCTTTCCCGCAAGAACTAACAATGTACAAGGGAAACCCCTGTTGCAATCAAAACTCCCTTTCATTGTCGGGGACGAAGCTACAGTACCAAAAAGTGAAAGTCAAGAAGGATGTG
>JANOTC010000151.1:0-8642 GCA_031416175.1 Gammaproteobacteria bacterium | reverse complement strand
ACGGGACCTCGATTGGAAATCAGGCTCCAGATTCTGTTATCAGCTCACCAGCAACCGATTTGACTTTGAATAAGGGCGGAAGCATTAATTTCATCGGTGCAGGTACTGACCCAGAAGGTAACCCATTAACGTATCGATGGCTTGCAACCGGTGTCACCATTCCTTTTCCGACACAAAGTAATGCGGGCTTAGTGACCTTTGCGCAATCTGGCACCTATTGGGTTTCATTGGTCGCAACCGATTCTTTTGGGTTGTCTGATCCGGTGCCTGAGGTGCGAACGATTACGGTACGTGATTTGTCGCCGACCAATTCTGACCTCAATGGGCAAATTACGTCGCCATCTGCGAGTAACGTGACGACGATAGTTGCGGGGCAGTTTGTAACGTTTTCGGCTATTTCGACTAACTCAAATTCCGCCGCAGCGCCGATATACACGTGGGATTTTGATGGAGGTGCACCAAGTTCTTCATTGCAAAACCCAGGAAGTGTCTCGTTCTCTCAAGCAGGAATGTATCGTGTGACGTTGAGAGTTTCGGACAATTTAGGCGGTTTCGACCCAACGCCCGATGTGCGCGTTATCATTGTACAGTCACTCGGAGTAGCCAGCCAAATAGCGCCAGAAGGTAGCATCAATTCACCTGCCGGAGACGTGCAGATTGGATTAGGCCAGACGCTTAATTTCAGGGCTTCTGGCACCGACGCCGATAATAATGTTCCGCTTAGCTTCCGCTGGAATTTTGATGGTGCGGCGCCTGCGAGCACTGCACAGGATGCGGGGTCGGTTATATTCACTAGGGCGGGAGTGTACAGCGTGGCACTAACAGTGACGGATTCTACCGGCGTCAGCGATTCAACACCGGCGATACGAAAAGTCACGGTGTTGGGTTCTGGATTGCCACCGGACGCTGGTAGTAGTGCGCCTGTGGCAATAATGGTGTCCCCAGCCGCTAATCAAACCATACAAGTAGGACAGGGCATTAGTTTTCTCGGTTCGGGCACTAACCCAACCGGCAATGCAGCTTTGAACTATGTGTGGACGTTCGGCGGTTCCGGTTTGCCTTCGACCAGCCAGCAATCACCCGGTTTGCTCACCTTCAACGTAGCGGGCACCTATACCGTCACGCTGAATGTGAGTAACAACGCGGGCGTTGCCGATCCTACTCCGGAAACGCGAGTTATAACCGTAACCAGCCAAGGATCGTCAACAGTACCCAGTGGTGCTCCAGACGGCATGATCTTGACTCCTGCAACAAACCAGATCATTAGTGTTGGCGATTCGGTTCATTTCATGGGGCACGTTATGTCATCGACAGCAGGTCAAACTGTGCGGTACGTTTGGAACTTTTTTGGCGGCGCGCCTTCGCTAACGGAGTTAAGTCCGGGTGATGTTATGTTTAGTACGCCAGGTGTGTACCAAGTAATGTTCACGGTGCAGGATGGCCAGGGCCTTTCGGATCCAACACCCGCAATGCGTACAATTACAGTTAACGCTAGATAGTTCTAATTTCGTTCTTCAAAATGTTCGACGCCCCACTTCGGTGGGGCTTTTTTTTGTCCAATGCTTTTGACAACCAAATGACGCTTTGACGAGACTCAACACGTTTGCTGTTTACGTCATTCGACTCGTGTTGTAATAGCGTACCCAACGGTCAATATGTTCGCCGTATTGCACTAAGTTCCACGGGTTGGCTGGCGCCGGACGCGGCGAACCGGCATTGTAAGTGGCGGCGAGCAATGGGGGTTGATTGTGGTGTCTTGCGTAACTCTTATTGAAATATGCCACGGCGAGGTGAGCGGCCAGCAACGACTCGGCGGGTAAGCGGCACACTAAGTCGACTATGGCAGTCGTTCGCTGTTCAGGCGGAAGGTGTTGTTGCGATTGAAGCGCCAATGCGGTGGACATTAACACGTGATGTGATCCTGCGGAGAATCGTCCGGGTGTGGCCACGGGGTTCACATATCCGGGTTCGCGTCGTTCAAGAAACTTGGCTTGCGCGGAAACGTGTCGCACCACGGCATCGAGTTTAACACCGCGATCCGCTCCGTTGGCGTGGTCATACACTTGCCTTAGGGATGCAGAAGTTAACGGACTCGGCACCGTGCCGAGCGATTCGGTTAGTGAATTGGCCACAAGTACATCTACGCCAGTGCCAGATTGATCGAGTTGGCCGAAACGAATTCGGCCCAAATAAAAACTCTTGATGCGACGCACTTTACTTAGGACGTGCGGTAGGCCGCCATAATGGGGCGTCGTCCCGACGTCTTCCACCTCGCAAAGATACTTCGGTCCCGCACAGCGCCAGCGCCTGCCACCGCCGAAGCGAAACCAACCATCAGGTAAGGATTCGAGGGACATACGCGTTTGAAGAAAGGGTTTGGGCAGGTGATTCCGAGGTGACTTTCCATTCGCCGTCCGCGCGACGGCCAACGCTGACAGTGACGCCAATGGCGCGAGCACTTTTGCCTGGGGCAACGATTCGAAATTTCCTAGCGTTTGGCGAATAACCGAAAACAACGCGTATTGTATTTAAAAGTCTAGAGAACCCGCTCATGCCACTTGGCTCAAGCCAAAAATTAAGATTTAGTTCGGTAATCGCGAGATTGCGGAAATCAAGGGTGCCCTCAGCGACGTCGATGCCTTGTACCCGTAAGGGTTCACTAAGCCGTTGCCAAGCGATTCCTTGGGTAAGTTGCATTTGCAAATCTGCGGAAATGACGTGCTGTAGCGTGGCTTTCAGAAAGTCGTCGAAACTTAGCCACTGTTCGTCAAGGCGGTTCATGGTCGGGTCTGGGGCGTTCATAGGCGACTACGCTGTCGGTACTTCTACAGTCTTGGCTAGCAAATTCAAAATGCGCGCGAGTCCTTCCGGCATTGGGGCTTCACTGGCGTGAAGCGTTATCTCCAACTGTCCGCTACGATTAGTTGAAGATTCCTCGGAAGACTTGCTACTCACCGAGCCTTGTAACGTGGCTTCGGCCCACAAGGAAAGTCCCGCGCCCGTTTTTAATTGTACGGACGCATTTTTTTCAGCCTGTTCGCTACGCCGCAGACTCTGCGTGATTTCGTACTTGAAATGCACGGTCAAGGAATCAATTCGCAAGTGCGGCACGGGAACCAAAGAAAGCATCGGTACGTTAATTTTTACGCTCCGCGATTTGTTGTCCGCGTCTTTCGCCTCGATTTGAAAAGGAACGGACACAGGCACGCCTTCTTTGTCGAGCATGATTTTGATTAGATCGCAGGTTGCCGCCGCGACCACTGCCTGCGCTTTTACGGCGGCTGTCAGCGGCGCTGCGATAATAAAGTCCAATGGAAGTGCCTGAAACTCGGCGCCAACGTACGGTTGTAACTCGCTTGGCATGGTGCGTTTCCTTTTAGCCAGGTGACGTGCCGCCTGGGTTTACGTTGGCGGAGGGGGATGACTTCGTTTCCGCAACTGAGGTGGTCATATTCGCCGTTTCAGTCAGCGTTGTTAGCAATTTAGTAAGCCCTGATGATGGCAGCACCCGGCTGATCTTTACCTCAATACGAATGGAGGCGCCTCGATGGGTTTCGCCGTCTGGACTGGCGGCAATGTGACCTTGCATACTGATGGGCTGGTCTACGAGATACCAGGGGCGGGAGTGTTCGTCGTAGCGTGTTTCATGCGCTTTAATTGTGTTCCGTTCGGACTTCTGCATTTGGCGGTGCTTTCGGATTTGCCGAATGTCCATATTGAAATTGAATTCGGCCGATTCCACCGCAAGCGGGGCAACGGGAATTAGCGCGAGTGCCGGAATGGAGATTTTCTGTCGACGGGTTTCGCCATTCACCTGAAAGTCATGACAGAAATCCAATGTATAGGGAACACCTGAATGAGGCGGCACTTCGCGATTGGATGTCTTTGTCGCCGCCGCATCGCGTTCACTCGGCGACTGCAAAGGATCGTCTGCATCTGTGTCATACGGACAATGCGCGTATCCAAGCTGCAACAGCATATTCAGGAACGAACGCGCAGCGTGTATTTGTGCCTTAAAAATAGCATCCAAAGGCGCGAGCAAGGCTTGCGAGAGCGAAATAACCGCCTGCGAAGCAGGACCTTCTTCAAAGTCTCTAACGGGTTCGTCTTTATTTTCTTCAGCCATGAGGCGTCAATCCCTTTTGGCTAAGAGTAGCCGCAGCAATTCGCAGGCATTACTCTAACGGGCGCGATGCTAGGATGCAACAATGCTTAAGTATTTTATCGTACTTTTTTTGCGGGCACGACGAAGGCGGACTACTCACCTGTCATTGGCGACACGGGTTAGTTACCGAAAGACGTCAGCTTTTGTTTTCGGCGGAAGCCAATATATTGATTAATATATCTTTCTATTTAGGCGCTATCTCGGCTAGCCTAATTGCCGAAAAATTTAACGCATCGTTCATTGCGTTCATGAATTCATCAAGTTTGATCGGCTTAGTCAAATAACGAAAGAACCCGGCATCCATGCCCTTTTCTATGTCGCGCTGCATGGCATTAGCACTCAAAGCGACAATGGGAATGTGCGCCGTTGCCGGATCTTGACGCAAGATGTTCATGGCTTCGATTCCGCTAATGCCGGGTAGGTTGATGTCCATTAAGATGACATCCGGCAAATGGGTACGCGCCAACGCGATGCCTAAGTTGCCATCGCGCGCGCTGAGCATATGCATGTGCGGTCGCCCTTCAATAATTTGCGCTACCAACATCAAATTGGCTGGATTGTCTTCCACGTAGAGTAACGTACGCACGGCGGTGTTTCCCTGCGCGTGCGGCGCAATTTTTTCGATCAAAGTGTTTCCAACGAGTATGTGCGGCGTAACATCGCGAATGAGTTCAATCACGAATTCGCTTCCAACCCCGACAACGCTGGTCACACTTATTGTGCCGCCCATTAGCTCGACCAATTGTTTAGTGACGACGAGGCCAATGCCCGTGCCTTCCTCCATGCCCGCCTCTTGTCCAAGGCGATTAAATGGCTGAAAAAGGCGCAACAATTTGTCAGGCGAAAGTCCGGCGCCGCTATCCTTGATGCCAATGCGTAAGCGATCCGAGGTTGAGCTACATTTTA
The DNA here is from genome assembly GCA_031416175.1 of Gammaproteobacteria bacterium. Classification (GTDB taxonomy): domain Bacteria; phylum Pseudomonadota; class Gammaproteobacteria; order S012-40; family S012-40; genus JANOTC01. The sequence continues at coordinate 3,571 of JANOTC010000151.1, read as the reverse complement.
CTTCGACCGTACCGTTGTCTCGATTGTATTTAATTGCATTTGAAAGCAAGTTGACCAAAACTTGCTTTATGCGTGTTCGGTCAGCGTTGGCATACCACGTGTTATCAAAGGGGAGGTAATTAATTTGAATTCCACGCTTTTGCGCCTGTGCTTCGATCATACCCTGGCATTCATGCATAACATCAATTATTAAAACTGGCTCGCGCGACAGCGACAACCGCCCGGACTCAATTACCGCAAGATCGAGAATTTCATTTATTAAGTCCAGCAAATACCATCCCGCCTTTATAATTTGCTGTAACCGCACAACTTGGGAAGAGGTGGGTGGTGGCAAACCGGCTTCAAGCAGTTGGGCGAATCCAAGAATAGCATTTAACGGTGTGCGCAGCTCATGACTCATGCTCGAAAGAAATGTTGATTTCGCCAGACTCGCTTTTTCAGCGACCGCCTTGGCGTTTCGCAACTCGATGTTATTGTGAATTAGTACTTGTTCCAAGCGATAGCGTTCGGTAATATCCCGCGCGGCAGCGAACACACCTTGAAGCTTTCCGTCTCGGTCATAAATTGTCGCCGCATTATAAGAAACCACTGTTTCTTTGCCACCCCTGTCGCGTGCAGTGAGTTGATAGTCGGTGACTCTTTTCTCGTTCAATACCCGTGTGATGCCAATCTTGGCCCGTTCTGGGTCGGTAAAGTAATTCTTAAATGGCGTGCCAATCAATTCGTCGCGCGAACAGCCAGTGAGCGCGACCATTTGTTGATTAACGTCGGTAATAATTCCGAACGGGTCGGTGGTCATCAACGCATCAATGTTAGATTCAATGAGCGAACGTGTATAAAACTGTTGGTCCCGCAAAGCCTGTTGCACTGCGTATTCTCCCGTCACGTCACGAAACACAAGCACAGCACCAATGACATTAGCATCACGATCACGTATTGGCGCACAACTATCGGCGATGTCACATTCACTGCCATCGCGTGAAATCAATACAGTGTGGTTGGCTAAACCTTGCACGGTTCCATTTGCAAGTGTCTCGATAACCGGGATAGCGGCAGGTTGGCGAGTTTCTTTGTTAAAAACGTGAAAAATCTCGCCCACTGGGAGGCCAGTCGCTTGTTCGAGCGTCCAACCTGTTAGCTGCTCGGCAAGCGGGTTAAGAAGCGTCACACGCGCGCGCGCATCCGTGGCGATCACGGCGTCGCCGATGGAATTTAGCGTAACCGCCAGCCTTTCTTCGCTAACTTGCAACGTTATATTCGACAGTTGCAGTTGCTTATTCGTGTGTTCTTGTACCTCAAGTAAGTGCTGCCGCTCGGCTTCCGCCTGCTTGCGTGCCGTATTGTCTGTGCCGATGAGGAGATAGCCAATGATTTCATCTTGCGCGTCACGCAATCCGGTAACCGACACGATGGCAGGAAGGCGGCTGCCGTCTTTGCGGACATAGGTCAGCTCGTAAATGTCCTCGATACCGCGTTGGGCCTTGAACACAAGCGCCTCAAAGCCCGGGGCAATCGGAACGTTAAGTTCAATGCTCAGCGACTTCGCGCGCGCGATCACTTCCTGTGGATCGGAAATATCTGCCGGTGTGACTTTGTTTACGACATCGGCGGCCGTGTAGCCCAGCATGCGCTCGGCTCCCACATTGAAAATTTGAATAACACCCTTCTCATCGGTGGCGATACTTGAAAAGTTGGCGCTATTAAGGATTGCCTTTTGCAACGCGCCCGTTACGAGCAATGCCTCCTGACGGTGGACCTCGGTGAAGCTTTCCGTCGCAATATCTGTAAAAGGGCGTCTCGCGGGTACAAAAGGGGGGTTCGACATGGTTGATCTCTATTATGGCGCAACTGCAAATGCACCTGTTCAATTTGTGTAACCGAGAGTTTGGGCTGCGCCGCACCCTGTGTCCAAATCTATAATAAAAAAACGCCTGTTTTCAGTCTCAGGCGCTGGGAGAGGTAAACTAATAAGGCAAAAAATGTCACGTCAAGAAACCAAATATTGGCGACTAAACACGCCGTTCCTGATTGGGGATGGCGTCCTCACATGCAAAACCATCCGGATGAATTCCAACCCGACAACACCTCTGTCGTTGAGCATATTGAGCCAATTTGGGATGCTGCTCTGTGTGCTAGCACACGTAAATCGAAGAATATCCTGAAAGTTTGGCTAACAATTTTTAGATGCCGATGCAGACACGATTGATTTTCCAGCACACTCGATTTTCATTATGTGGGATAGCGTACAGAAGGTTCGCTATTCTCCGCGTAAAACTAATTCCACGAATTCTGCAAGCGTCAGAGTTTGGCTTCGTCTCAATTATGGAGGATTGAAATGTCCAATCAGCACAATTTTGCAAGGAAATGGCGCTCAGCACCTTGTCGAGCAACTTTGCATGAACAACAAAGGCAGCTTCTTGATGAGCAGGATTCGCAGGCGCCTCAACAATCCATCGAGGCGCAAAGGGAGGAAATTAATCAGTATTTATTTAGTTCACAGGGATCGAGAAACAGGGAGCAAGGTTCGCTTCGCTCACATTATGGAGAAAGCTACGACGAAGATCGCGAATAGCCTAATGTTAGGCGCGCCATTTCGTCGCAGGATTTCACTTTCTATAAACTTTACATGGGACATCCTAAATTGAAAAAATTATTGTGTATTGGTCTTTTGGCGACGCTCCCTTTGTCGGTTGCACCCACATGGGCGGATGACGTTCATCCCGCTTCCAAAGATAAGAAACCGGCGATGGTTATGTCGGATAAAGAGAAACAAGAGCAGATGAGCAAAATGCAAGAAAATATGCTGAAAATGCATGATCACATGCACAAAATAATGCAAGCAACTGATTCCAAAGAACGTGAAAAGCTTATGCAAGAGCACATGAAAATGATGCATGACGCAAAACAGATGATGCGCGGCATGAAAGGCGGCATGAAAGGCGGCGAAATGATGGATCATTGAAAGGGAAGGAGTAGTCGTATAAATCCCTGGGAAACGGGCCTGCGCCGTTGCACAAAATATTGGCATATTGATATATATTGATAAAGGAATTATTTAGTGAACATAAACAAGAGATGGCAGGATTTCGCGACATTGTTTTTAGGTGGATGGTTAATGGTTTCCCCTTTCTTTCTGCACAGGCCAATTGTTGACAATGCCCTTTTCAATAATTCACTCATACTTGGTTTGTTTGTAGCCCTGGCTGCGGCGGCGGCGATCATTCGGCCCAACGCCTGGAAAGAATGGATTTTAGTTGCATTGGCATCGTGGCTAATTGCTTCTTCCTACTTCTTAGGCTCTAACCACGAAGCTAACGGATATTTCACAGCATTGGCAATGAGCCAGTTAGTTGTTGGTTTGCTGATTATGATTGACGGAGCTTTCGGCCTGTATCGAAAACAAGCGATTCGGGACATGGATGCCACCAAGGTGGGCCGAGTTTCGTGAAGTGTAGCCGCGCATCGTTACGACAAATTCGGATTAATTAATGACGCCATAAGCTGCTCTCGACCACTGTTCAAGGACGGAGGTCGGGAGATTTATGTACTTTTAGCTGTTGATCAGTGTGCG
>JANOTC010000150.1:0-2443 GCA_031416175.1 Gammaproteobacteria bacterium | reverse complement strand
GAATTAATTGTGATCACGATTGTAATGCTTACGAAATTCTTGAAGACTTGGGGGAAAAATTAGGAATTTGCGATGGTTGTTTTGCACTGTTAAAAAATGGTCGGTGTCACAATTGCAAATCTACTTGAGTACGGGCCTTTCCAGGTGCCTAAGAGTGTGCGAAGCTGACAACTCCTAACATTTTTGCAGGCGGTCGTGTGCCGAAGGTTCGGACGGGTCTTCTGCCAAGCCGGTTTTTAAGAAAACCAATCCACCCTCTTGGTTTTGCCTTCCAAAAGTATTCATTGCGCACTGGTAAGCTATTGTAGGCCAATTCGACATTAGACTTTAGACAACGCTTCAAACGTCTCCCACTTGAGTCTAGACCACGCACTACGCTGAGGACATTCGATGTGGCCCGTCGATGCCATTGGCACAAGTTACGGCACGGTTCAAATCTGGGTACCACTAAGGTACCGTCATAGCCCGCTGCCTATCACTCAACACCTTCAATTAATTGCCGTTTTCCGGTTGGCATTGGCTCGTCTACTGGTACCCAAAACACACCGTTTTTGAACCGTGCCACCAATAGGGCGTCTGTGCCAGAACTGGCGGTTATGCAGTGTTTGACGCCGACGTATTGGGCGAGGCGGTCTTCGAGTTGTTTGATTTCTGGGCCCATGATGTATTGGCCGTGGTGGAGCACTCGATGGAGGTTGCGCTCGAGCGTGGGGCGAATCGCGTCTTGCTGGGTTTTGAGGTCGGTGATGTCGATCGTCTTTTTTCTGCCGGCATTTGCAAATACTGCAAAGGCGCGATGGCTAAATCTGGGTGATTTTCGAGGAGTTTTTTGTCCCGCGTTAGTAACCGGACTGTGCCTGGCGTAAAACGACCCAAAGCGCGAATCAGTTGCTCGTCTTCTGGATCTTCAGAATCAAATACGGAACCTTCTTCGGCGAGCGCAGCCAACCAGTGCTTGTCGGTTGCGAAGGTTCTTAATAACGCCTTTGTGTGCCGCATAATTTGGATATTAGTTGGCGGCGTGACCGCAGAGGCATGGCGCTTGAGCTCGCTAAATAGATTGTATTCTAGCGTTTGGACACTGCCCACATAAAGCCACAGCTTGCCCCGGTTGTTTGTGCATTGAAGCATAGCAGCCGCGGAGTATTCGGCATGGGGCATTCTGCCGGTACACACATCGAGTGCGATATTTACATCAATTAGCAGGTCCATGCGCTTAGTCCGTTCGCCCTTGCTCGATGCGGTATTGTGCTCGCATTTCAAAAGCCTCAATACGTTCAAGTTGCTTTTGAGTGAGTTCTGGTGGCTCGTTGCCAGGAGGAGGCGGCGCGTTGCGTATTGCCTCGAACCTACTCAGCACGGCGCGCGCCTGTCGGCGCAAATCGGGTGACATGATGTTGGAGTCGTTTGTGTCGACGATTTCATCATCGGGCACTTCTACGACGATGCGCACTCGGTCATGCTTCAATTGCAGGGGCGGGGTGAATTCTAGCCGCCCATGATCATAAATGGCGTCAATACGCACAAATTAAGTCCTCCTCGATACCAAGGTGGATTCGGTGTTGAATGACGGCGTTACGCTGACGTGCTGCATGCCAGTTTTCCTTGTGTGAGGGTATACCGCGCCCCGGTTGCAGCGCAGGAAGCTGTAGTAGAGCGGGTGGCCGAATCCATAGACTGAGGTTGTTTCGTAGTTGGCGGTGTAAACGTTCGCATCGTAGTCGCGTTGATCCGCAACTTTCCAGTGACGTTCATCGCACCTAACGCACCGCTACGCCACCGTACGTTCAAGACGCCAGTGTCCTCTACTTCGAAATCGCAGGCAAGTGCGCCTGTCATCGCCTGGCTGCTTCTGCGGGGCCGATGAGCTAGTCCAGCGGGTCCACGTAGTGGCTGGTTTGGTTCATGAACGCGCTTCGTCCACCTTCACAATTTCATACTGTTTCGCCATGAGTTCAAATACGGTTTCACTGTATTTTACGTCGCGAAGTTTGCGGACGTATTCCAAGCCGACTTCCGGCATTTTGCGGGTGGAGACCGAGACATCGCCACTGCGAGGGCCGTGCGCCTTTTCCATGGCGGCGAGTTGCGTTCGGAGGCCCGCTAACTCGGTTTCTCGCCGGACGTAGTCGGGGTTGTCCAGGGTGGCGAACATATGCATCGCCCCGAGGTTCACTTCCGTCGCGGCGATTTGCGCCCTTAGTTCGGCGACGGCTTTGATTATCGCCTCGGCCTGCCCTTCAAGTTTGATAATGCCGGTCTGCTCCTGCGTTTTCTTCATCGCAACTTCTGCCGCGACCAGTTCGTCTTTAGCCAGCTTGAGCTGTTTTTCGAAGAAAAGTCGGCGCTGGGATGCTTCTGTCACCGCAAGATTCTGGGTGAGTTTGTAGAGTTCGTCCACGTACGCATTGGCGATGTCCGCCGCACGCTTGGGGTCTTCGTC
>JANOTC010000149.1:0-3212 GCA_031416175.1 Gammaproteobacteria bacterium | reverse complement strand
GGGCGTGCCCAGCACGTTCAGCGGCGCAAAAACGGCCACGCTGATCGAGGCGCAGACCATTCAGACGGAAGGCGAACCCGACCAAACCGTGACCACCCAAACCATTCCTGTCGGACCAGTGGCCGCGATGGTGGCGATTGTGGGCTATATAGGCATGAATGGCATGGGCAAAATTAACCTCCTTGCCGATGACCTCTATGAAAAACACGCTCTTGGTCTTAGCCACCTGCAAGAGTCCAACCTTCAATTAGTCTACGCATCCAGGGCGATTCGAAATGCCATTCTCGATGATAACGCAGAAGACAAACAAAAGCGTATTGCGAATGTGAAAACCTACCGTGAAAAATTTTACAGCGAATTTGAAATGTATCGGAAAGGCATCGTATTGGACACTGCTAAGGCTAAAGCAGCCGAGATCTTGAAGTTGCAAGAGACCCTAGAAGGCCAGCAAGACCACGTATTACAACTGGCGTTAGCCGAAAACGATAAGGAAGCCAAGGCGAGTTTGAAGGGGATTCGTGCTCAAGCCAGTGTCATCGACGACAAGCTCAACGAGCTGGTTGAGACGAAACTTAAGTTGATGAAAGACTCGAACGAACAAGCTGAGGCGACTTACCAATCGCTTTCCACTACGTTAATTGGCTTGTCGATTGGCGCTGCCGTGATAGCGCTAGCCTTGGGTTTCTTCATTGCCCGGCTGATTGCCCGACCCCTGCAACAAGCCGCGTTGGCGGCGACCAATATGGGTGACGGCAAACTTGATAACGTGATACCTGTGGGCGGCACTGATGAAGTGGGACAAATGTTAACCGCGTTGTCTGCAATGCAGAGTCGAATCAATGGAATTGTAAAAGAGATCCGCGGCGCGGCCAATATGGTCGACCACGGCGCCGGTGAAATCGCTACGGGCAATTCGGATTTGTCTACGCGCTCACAACAACAGGCGGCCGCTGTGGAAGAAACGGCGTCCTCAATGGAAGAAATTTCCGGTACTGTGAAGCAAAATTCGGATAACGCTAATCATGCCAATCAATTGGCGACGGCAACCCGCACCTTGGCGGAAAAAGGCGGCGCAGTCGTCCAACAAGCTGTTCTGGCCATGGGCGAAATCAACACCTCCAGCAAAAAGATTGCCGACATTATTGGTGTTATTGACGAAATTGCTTTCCAAACTAACTTGCTTGCCCTTAATGCGGCCGTTGAAGCGGCCCGTGCGGGAGAGCAAGGGCGCGGCTTTGCGGTGGTCGCGGCGGAAGTGCGTAGCCTTGCACAACGTTCGGCTGGGGCAGCGAAAGAAATTAAGGGTCTGATTATTGACTCCGTGGAGAAAGTGAAGTCTGGCTCTGACCTCGTCAATGAGTCCGGCGTGACCTTAGGCGAAATTGTTAACGGCGTAAAGAAAGTAACCGATATTGTGGCTGAAATTGCGGCGGCCTCTTCCGAGCAGGCCGGTGGTATTGATCAAGTAAATAAAGCCATGGTGCAGATGGACGAAGTGACGCAGCAAAATGCGGCCCTCGTGGAAGAGACTTCAGCGGCAAGCGAGTCCTTGCGCACTCAAGCGGGCGAAATGAAGCGGCTTATTGCGTTCTTTAAAACCGGGGGCGACGACAACGTGGTTGCTCAGGCTAAGCCAGCCATCAGAAAAGCACAGGCCTCAGGAGCGATGGCTGCTTCCGGTGGCTCGCATAAGCCGACCGCAAAGTCCGCCGCTTCCAAATCAACAAGCAATGACAATGAATGGGAAGAATTCTAGACCCACCACGAGCAGGGACGCTTTCTAGACCGGGGAGCTAGTAATTACAACACGGAGCGTACTCGCCCATACCTTAACAAATATTAGCCAAACGGCGGATACCGTTAGCCGCTCATCGAGCGAAATTAGGCGCGGCAACCAAGATCTATCGTCGCGCACGCAAGAGCAAGCGGCCACGCTTGAGCAAACCGCGTCCTCCATGGAAGAAGTGTGGACAAAGTGAATGCGGGAAGTGTGTTAGTCAACGAGTCCGGTAACACGCTGAAAGAAATCGTCATCAGCGTCAAAAAGGTGTCTGAGATAATTGCTGAAATCGCCCAGGCATCCTCTGAACAATCGAGTGGCATGGGTCAAATTAGCGCGGGGGTGATGAATATTGATGCCATGACGCAACAGAACGCTTCGATGGTGGAAGAGATCTCCTCGGCCACTTCGAATATGGCAGAGCAGGCACGCGCGATGGCGGATAGTCTGCGTTTTTTCAAGTTGTCGGGCAGTAATGCTTGATGAATTTAAACAGGGTGCGCGTTGCTTCACTAGTCGTCGGTTTGCTTGGCTTCTGGGCGGAAGCAAGCTTCGCCGTTGAGGTGCCGGAGAAGAAAATAAAGGAGCACGTGGAAACCAGTTTACGCGGTATCGCGCAAGCAACGCTCGTACTCGACGCGATTCACAGGCAAAACACTAAACATGCGCATATATCTGAGGCGGAAATTAGAAGCCTTGATCAACAGTGGACCGGAGAAACAAAAACAGCCAAAAAACTGCTCAAAGATTCTGTATTGACTAACCGCACGTCGGCCTACTTGATGAAGGTAAAGAATGAAAGCCATGGCCTATACACCGAAATATTCGTCATGGATAGCAAAGGCCTGAATGTCGGTCAAAGTGACATCACATCCGATTATTGGCAGGGCGACGAGGCCAAGTGGCAACAGACCTTTTCTGTTGGCCCTAAGGCGATTTATATCGATAAGCCAAAGTTTGACGAATCAACGCAGAAGTTCCAGATTCAGGTGAGCTTCTCAATTACGGACGTGACAGGGAAAAATGTTATTGGGGCAATAACAGTTGGAATGGATGCGGAAAGCTTGAGAATGCGTGAGTAGTTGCCCTTACAAAGAAGTTGACATAAAAAATCATTTTATTTATGAATGCCTTATTTGCGTCGTTGATTGATGAAATCGCGGCCACTCGGTTTAACTACCTAGTTCATTATTACGCGGCTATGCCGCGTATATCCTTACCGTAAATCTCGACGCATTAAAAAATCCAAAATTTGCTTTAGTAACGACGTTACGCTGTCGTTACATTTGCGGGCTCCTCTGAACAATTTGTGGGTCATTTTGACGTCGAAATGAATTTGTAGAGCTTCCGACACGTGGCATCAAACGCTCTTTGACTCGCCTCATCGGCTCTAACATTTGGATTCCATTGATGAACAAGCGGACCGTACTCT
>JANOTC010000148.1:0-6964 GCA_031416175.1 Gammaproteobacteria bacterium | reverse complement strand
GATTGACAAAGCCAGCGGCAAGCAACGCGGAGTGCATGATTGGGACTTAAAATCGTCGGCAACCGACGGTGCTTTGGCCGCACAGCGCGCCGTGACTAAGGCGAAGGTAATGTTGCATGACGAATTGGGCGGCGTAATCTTAGGCTTTGCCAATACCAAGCCGTAAACGACATTGAGGCACTGACTGACTCTCGCCCGGCGCGAGAGTCAGTCAGCATTTCTAACATGGTCTATTCTAGCTTTGGTCTATTTAGGTCGCATCTTAGCAATTTCTGCGGCCAACTCATCTTGTCCCTTCTTCGCCTGGAATTGCTGCCAAATCGCTTTATCGTTGTTCATGCTTGTGCGCAAAGCGGCTTCAGACGCCTTAGCAACCGATTCAGGGTCCATGGCGAGCAATATATAGAGCTTGCCCGTAGGGCTGGCGCGCGTTTTGATGATCTTGCTGCCAACCAATGATTCGTCCGTAATTTGCTTGGTGACAGAAGAATTAACTAGATCAACCGTTTCACTCTTAGCTGTGCCAGTGGTTTCCGCGTATTGCTTAACCATGTTTTGCACATTGACGCGCATGCGCTGCGCAAGTTGAACGCGCGCAGACGTAGCCGCCATTTGCTTCATGAAGTCATGGCCTGCGCCAGACACTTCGGCTGAGCCTACCGCTGCCATTGAATAGCCTTCCACGGGCTGATCGCAGATCCAGCCGGGTGCGGCTACTTTGGCGTCATCTGGAAATACACAGTCTTCAACGGGTGCTTTACTGGCACAACCAAATAGCGTCCCAGCCATTGCGATTGCGGCCAATGCGGAAATTGTTGATCTCATCATCGCTCTCCTTTTTGATGTATAAAATAATTCGTCGAAATAATAACAGCTTTTTTACATGAAATTCAATATGGAATAATAATCTCTTGAACAGCGGCAAGATATGACGCTTGCGTAGGAATTATGAAGCAATCGCGCATGAAATTAGTTACTTCCTGCGCTATTATTTCGGGCTAGCTCTAATGTATTAATCGGAAATCGTGTTCTATGCGACGAAGAATTATTGTCGAACTATTGACGAACTATGCTCCGACTGACGGCGACGAAATTGGCATGCGTAGTCGCATGCTAGAGTTTGTCTTGAATAATGCGCATTGTTTTGATCGATCCTGTGAGCCTGGACATATAACGGGTTCGGCTTGGGTAGTGAATCCGGCGCGTTCTCACGTGCTTTTAACCCACCATCGCAAGTTAAATCGGTGGTTTCAGCCGGGCGGCCACTCTGACGGCGACCACGATACCCGCCATGTTGCCTGGCGCGAAGCCAGTGAAGAAACGGGTTTGCCCGATGTGCGCATGGTTACCAATTCGGTTTTTGACCTTGATATTCACAGCATTCCAGCGCGCAAACACGAACCAGAACATCTTCACTATGACGTTCGCTTCCTGTTTGAGGCAGACGATACCGTTCCACTCGTGGTGAGTGAAGAGTCGAATGCGTTAGCGTGGGTGAGTATTGAGGAAGTTCAGGCTTTGAACAATGAGCGTTCTATGCTGAGAATGGTCGAAAAAACACGGCAACTAAAAGCCTAAACGTGGAATTTCGCCATGAGTGTTCGCAGGTCTTCTGTTAGTCGCAACAAGTCTTCACTTTGATTGGATGCCTTATCCGCTCCGACGACGGTCGAATTGGCGACGTCGCTGATGGCAGTGATATTACGGCTGATTTCTTCGGCCACGGCATTTTGCTCTTCGCTCGACGTTGCAATCTGTGAATTCATGTCGGCAATAGTAGCAATGGAGGCATTGATGGCGCCTAAAGCTTCCCCCGCTTTCGATGCTTGGTCGACGCTTTGTTTGGCCATTTCGTGGCTGCGACCCATTACCTGCACGGCCTCTGAGGCAGCGCGCTGTAACTGCTCGATCATTTTTTGTATTTCTTGGGTGGACTGTTGCGTGCGTCCTGCCAGGGTGCGCACTTCGTCGGCGACCACGGCGAATCCGCGCCCTTGTTCACCTGCCCGTGCGGCTTCAATGGCCGCATTCAATGCCAATAAATTGGTTTGTTCGGCAATGCCTTTAATTACGTCGAGCACCGTTCCAATTTCTGTGTTAGAAGTTTCTAAACGTTGGATTACCGCGGCGGCGCGGCTGACTTCGCCTGCCAATTCATGAATACTGCGAACCGTTTCGCCCACGACCTTTTGACCATCCGCCGCCTTTGCTTGCGCGGCCCGAGTGGCGTCCATGGTAGTGGACGCATTACGGGCTACTTCGTTAACGGTCGCTGACATTTCCGTGACGGCGGTCGCCACCTTGTCCGTTTCTTGTTGTTGCGCGCGTGCCCCGATATTGGTTTTGTCGCTTACCTCGGCCATCTCCCGAGCGGCGTTTACCATCGCAGGGATCGAGCTTTGAACTTGTCCTAACATGCGTTGCAGTGTACCCACGAACGTGTTGAATTGATCGACAATGTCACCCACTTCGTCCTTGGCGTGATTCGGAATGCGCTTCGTTAGATCCCCGTTACCGCTGTTGAGGTCGCGCAGGGAACGCACCAAATTGTCCAAGGGCGGCAATACGCGCCAATAGATCAGTATTAGCATGAGCATGCCAAACAGTGCCATGAAAACGCCCGCTCCAATGCCGACGCGAGTGGCCAAAGCGTGACCTGCAGCCGCTTGGGCATTGGCGTGAGTAAGTTTTCCGTCCAATTCCTTCAGTAGTGTTTGCAGCTCGACGTCGATGGCTTTGGCGAGCGCATCGAATCCGGTGCCAGGCGCTTGCATAATGACATTGCCTGCCTCGCGACCTTGTTCGGTATACGCGCGTGTTAGGGTTTCGCCGACGTCGGTAAAACGAGCGGCCATTTGATCAATTCGGTCAGTAGTTTGCTTATATTCCGGCGCGACTTCAGCGAGGTGCGTGAGGTTAGTTTTGGCGATTGCCAAAAATGTGCGCGCTTCTTTTAATCCGCTTTGATCGCCTGTTGCTGCTACATCAGTAATAAACTGTTGAATCTCTACGATGTCGAATCGTAACTCATCGAATATGTGCATCACTTGATTGAGGCGGGTGGATTCGGTTTCAGCCAGGTCCGCTTTGGTTGCAATATTCCAGTTGATGAAACTGCTTATTATTGTTGTGATAAGGAGGCCAATTCCGGCCACGATCATCATTGTTTTAATGTTGAGTTTTGACATAATTTCCTCGAAAAAAAGAATATATCCAGCGAAAATATAGGGATATGCTCTCAGAACGCAAGAAATGGACCGGACGTGGAGTAGGGCGGGTGATGATGAAGTGTTAGTGCGTGCGTGCCCAGGCGGCGGTGCGTCGCTTGATGGCGGTAGCGGCTTCGCGGATCATTTCCGCCCGAAGCGATGTTTCTTCGGCACTTTTTGCCAGTGCCTGCGCCGGATCAAAGCCGTAAGAACGCAATATCCTGACCGAGTCTTGTGGGCCGTTCCGATCATGGACTATGTCACGCAATTTGAAGGAGACATCGTATTTGAGTTCATACTCGACCGCTCGACCATCACTGCCAAACGCGGAAACGCGACGGTCCCAGGTTTCACGTTCAATTTGCACGTCAAAGCGGGGTTTAGTCTGGGCGTTTTGGCCGGTGAGGGCCAGTGCGAGAGGGTGGCTTACCGCGACGCCATGGACTACAACATCGCCTGCGTTTAGGCCGGTTGTTGATCCGCGGAGATGAAAGCCGCAACTTGCTGTCGCCAGCAAGTTGAGCATGAGGAAAAAGCCGATTAACCAGCGCATAGTGAGCGGGCGCCTTAGATGGTGGCCTTCATTTAAACGACCACATTAATCAGACGACCGGGGACAGCGATTATTTTCTTAATTACTTGGCCCTCCAAATGGCGCTGTACGTTGACGTCACTCATCGCAAAGGCCTCGATTTCCGCCTTATTGGCCGAGGTGGGCACCATAACGCGACCACGCAATTTGCCGTTGACTTGCACGACCAATTCGATTTCGTCCGCTTTCATCGCATTCGCGTCAGCCAGTGGCCAACGAGCGTGCACTACCGCCTCAGTTTTGCCCAATGCGTACCACAGACTGTGTGCAATATGCGGCACAATCGGCGCTAACACTAATGCCGCTATCTCCAACGCTTCTTGGCGCACTGCGCGACCTTGTGCACTTCGATCTTCGAATTTGGCGACTGCGTTGAGCATTTCCATGGTGCCGGATATCACAGTATTGAAGCTGAAGCGCCGTTCGTAGGCATCCGTCGCGCGGAATAGCGTTTGATGACTGATTCGACGCAATTGTTTCTGCTCAGACGTAAGTTCGGTAACTGTTAGCGGCGTGGTGGCACCGACAGCGACGTGGTCATGCACTTGTTTCCAAGCGCGCCGCAAAAAGCGTGACGCACCTTCCACACCAGCATCGGACCAGTCTAAGGACATTTCCGGTGGCGCGGCGAACATCATGAATAAGCGGGCAGTATCGGCACCATATTGTTCGACCAAAATTTGTGGATCGACGCCATTGTTTTTGGACTTCGACATTTTCTCAGTCGAGCCGACGATGACCGGCTGGCCGTCTGACTTCGCTTTGGCAGCGACAAGGCGACCGCGCTCATCGCGTTCTGGAATAATCTCGGCGGGGTTGAAGAAATTCTTTTTACCGTCGTCGCCTAAGCGATAAAATGTCGAGGCAACCACCATGCCTTGCGTTAATAGATTAGTGAAAGGTTCATTGTTTTCAACTAAGCCGACGTCCCGCATTAATTTGTTAAAGAAGCGTGCGTAGAGTAAGTGCAAAATCGCGTGTTCAATGCCGCCAATGTATTGATCTACCGGCAGCCAATATTTCGCACGTGCGTCGACCATGGCCTGGTCGTTGTCTGGACTGGCGTAACGGGCGAAATACCAAGAAGACTCCATAAACGTGTCGAAAGTGTCTGTTTCGCGTTCTGCCTCGCCGCCGCATTTTGGGCAATGCGTGCGATAAAATTCGGGCATTTTCTTGATTGGCGAGCCGACGCCTTCAAAGACGATATTCTCGGGAAGCACCACGGGCAAGTCTTGTTCAGGCACAGGTACCGTGCCACAGGCCGCACAGTGGATCATCGGGATGGGTGCGCCCCAATAGCGTTGGCGCGATACACCCCAGTCACGTAAACGAAAATTGACGCGCTTTTTGCCGAGTCCGGTGCTGGCAAGTTTGTTTGTTATCGCATCGACCGCTTGCGCGGAACTTAGGCCGGAAAATTCGGCTGAATTGATGAGTACGCCTTTTTCTGTGTAGGCGGCTGTAGTTAAATCAACGACGTCGCCATTTGTCGCCGCAATCACTTGCGTGATGGGCAAGCCATATTTATGTGCGAATTCCCAGTCGCGTTGGTCGTGCGCCGGGACGGACATGACGGCACCTTCGCCGTATCCCATTAAAACAAAATTAGCAGCGAATATGGGCAGGTGCTTGCCTGTTAGCGGATGAGCCGCTGTTAGGCCGGTGTTGAAGCCGAGCTTTTCCATTGTTTCCATAGCCGCCTCAGCGGTGGCCATAGTCCGGCACTGGTTGATGAACTCGGCCAGCAGGGGGTTGGTCTGCGCGGCACGCAATGCCAGCGGGTGTTCTGGGGCGACTGCGAGATACGTCGCACCCAGCAGCGTGTCGGGACGGGTGGTATAAACTTTTAGAGCTTCGCCACTGCCCTCAACCGTAAATTGTATTTCCGCGCCCTCAGAACGGCCTATCCAATTGCGCTGCATGGTGCGCACTTGTTCGGGCCAGCCGTCGAGATGATCGAGTTCTGTGAGTAACTCGTCGGCATATTGAGTAATGCGCATAAACCACTGCGGAATTTCTTTACGTTCGACGAGTGTGTCGCAGCGCCAGCAGCGTCCGTCGATGACTTGTTCATTGGCCAATACGGTGACGTCGTGGGGGCACCAATTAACAGGTGCGGTTTTTTTGTAGACGAGGCCTTTTTCGTAAAGCTTGATGAACAGCCATTGTTCCCAACGATAGTAGTCGGGGCGACAGGTGGCGACTTCGCGTTGCCAGTCGTAGCCGAAGCCGAGTTGTTTAAGCTGCGTGCGCATGTAGTCGATGTTTTCGTAGGTCCACTTGGCGGGTGCTACGTTGTTTTTGATGGCGGCGTTTTCTGCCGGTAATCCGAAGGCGTCCCAGCCCATGGGTTGGAGCACATTCTTGCCGCGCATGCGTTGGAAACGGCTGATGACGTCGCCGATGGTGTAATTGCGCACATGGCCCATATGCAGGCGGCCACTGGGGTAGGGGAACATGGACAAGCAGTAGAATTTTTCTTTGTTAGGGTCTTCGGTGACTTCGAAGCATTTTTGTTCTTCCCAGAAGCGTTGTGCTTCAAATTCTACGGCTTGGGGTTGGTATTGTGCGTCCATTGTCCTGTTAACCTCTAGCTTGATCTATTTCGTAAGTGCTGTGTGATTGACGTTGTTTGGTCGCGTTGTGGCAGCACCGCATTGTGATTTTGCAATGTTGCATAGCTGCAAATTGGACTCGCCGGAATCATTCTGTGACACGCTGTGAATACGTCCTTGTACGCTCGGCGACCGCATCCATGCGGGCGACGGTCCCGCCATGATTCCGGCGAGTCCAATTTGCCGTGGTGCTGCGTAATTCGCTGGGAATATTGGACATTGAGTCGACGCACGCTATTGAACGATGATCGTGTTCTTGAAAGTAGTTTTCGAACGTGCTGTGGTTCTTGCGCGGCGTTGTCAATGCGGCGTTAAAAGGATGGTGCGAAATTCGTGTGGATTGGATACATGCGAACGTATTGGCGATGTATTTCATTTCGCTGTGAGAATAATTCTCCATCGCTGATGCGTAAAGTTCACGTCGCTCATGTTGCCCATGCCACGAAACCAGTCTTTCCATACCTAGACCTTGCCACAGAATTCGCGGATTGGACGGGCTGGGCGTGTGGAGTGACCGTCGACCGCATGGATGCGGTCGTCGAGCG
>JANOTC010000147.1:0-1507 GCA_031416175.1 Gammaproteobacteria bacterium | reverse complement strand
GCGCCCGCCTCTGTCAAATAATGGGCGTTAGTGGTTTGATGATCATCCACCGCGTGTGGATAAGGAACCAGAATCGCGCCGACACCGACCGCCGCGAGTTCGGCGATGGTGAGTGCGCCCGCACGACAGATAACTAAATCCGCCCAGGCGTAGGCTTCCGCCATATTGTCGATAAATGCAACTACGTTGGCACTCACCTCCGCGTTGGCGTAGTGAGCTTGCGCTGATTCCAAGTTGCGTTTCCCGGTTTGGTGCCAAACTGCTGGCCGTGCATGCGAGGCGAAACGCTGTAATGCGGCGGGCACCGTTTCGTTCAATGCAGCGGCACCTAAGCTCCCACCTATGACGAGTAAGCGTACAGGTCCGCTGCGCCCGGCGAATCTAACAGCCGGTGGGGGAATTTGCAGAATGTCTTGTCTCAAGGGATTTCCGGTATGTATAACTTTCACATTGGGTTCAAAAGCGCGAGGAAACGCGACCATTACCTTGTTTGCAATATTCGTTAGCCAGCGATTCGTCATTCCCGGAATCGAGTTCTGCTCATGCACTAACAACGATTTGCGCAACATCCATGCAGCAACCCCGCCAGGACCGGTCACAAATCCGCCCATTCCTAACACAGCACCCGGATTTCTTTCTACGATGATGCGTCTAGCTTGCATGAGTGCACGCACTAACCGAAAAGGCGCGGCAAGCCAACCCAAAAACCCATTGCCGCGCAGCCCGGAAATGGTCACCCAGTCTATCGGAATGCCCGCTTTTGGCACCACTTCCGACTCCAAACCTTTTTGTGTTCCCATCCACGTAACAATAACGCCGCGAGCCATCAATTCCTTGGCGACGGCTAACGCTGGAAAAACGTGACCGCCCGTTCCACCTGCCATTATGAGTACGCGCTCTACCATACCGGCACGCCGGAGGCGCCGCCGCGCGCAGCGGAATAGGTTTCAAAATGGACGCGCATCAAGATCGCAACGGCGATTAGCGTAATGATATAGCTACTGCCTCCATAACTAATCAATGGCAGCGTCAATCCCTTAGTCGGGAGTACACCCATGTTCACGCCAATATTTACATAGGCTTGAAAAGCGATCCATATACCAATGCCATAAGCGAGATAGGCGCCGAAGGGTTTACCCACTGCCTCGGCCGCTTTCCCAATTTGAATAGTGCGCCAAGCGAGCACAGCGTATAGAACGATAACACTTAACGCGCCAAGGAAACCGAGTTCTTCGGTGAAAACGGCAAACACGAAATCTGTGTAGGCTTCAGGCAAATAAAAGAGCTTCTGCACGCTATCGCCGAGACCTACCCCAGTCCACTCCCCACGACCCAATGCAATGAGGGATTGAACTAATTGAAAACCTTTATCATTGGCGTATTTGAACGGGTCAATAAATCCCAGGAGGCGTTTTATGCGGTAAGCCTCTAGCCACACCGTTGTCGAGAGCGCCACCGTTACCAACCCGAGCAAAATTCCGAAGACACGCAATTTCACGTCGGCCAG
>JANOTC010000146.1:0-6685 GCA_031416175.1 Gammaproteobacteria bacterium | reverse complement strand
GCACGACCGCGACGGGGAAAAACGTGGCACACATTGCCACGACCAACAATTGCGTCAACTGCCATACCAGTACCAGCGCTTGGAAATTTTCACTAAAGGTGGATCATACCCAGGTGATGGGAACCTGCGCGAGCTGTCACAACGGCGTGGCCGCCAGTGGAAAATCGACCGCTCATATTGCCTCGTCGACTGCATTTATCTGAATCCAACCGCTGGAGGTGTGGCAGACTGAACAATCGCTGGTCGTTGGCACATGCGTGGGCGACTTTGCTTTGGCATTGATGCCGTTGTGGCAGCCTGCGCAAGTTCCAATCACTTCATTATGGTCCACTTTGGTGGTCGGCACCCATGCCCTATTTGTGTGGCACGCGTCGCAGGTAATAGAAGAGGTAATATGCGCGGTTGATTTTCCACTGGCGGCCACGCCGTCGTGACAACTCGCGCAGGTTCCCATTACTTGGGTGTGGTCCACTTTTAGTGCAAATTTCCAAACGCTGGTACTGGTGTGGCAGTTGGCGCAATTGTTAGTGGTCGCAACGTGCGTTACTTTTTTCCCTGTCGCTGTCGTGCCATTGTGACAGCTTACGCACGTACCTATCGCTTGAGAATGTTGAAAGTTAATGGCGCCTTTCCAGCCCGCAGTGGTGTGGCATTCCTGGCACATGTTAGTGCTGGCGACATGATTGGTCGGTTTTCCCGTTGCGTTTACCCCGTGACACGCGCTGCATCCGTTAACGATATTGGTATGATCAACGGTGGCCAAGCTAAACGTGGTGGTTGAATGGCAAGCGCTGCATTCCAGCGCGGTAACAACGTGGTTGGCCGGTTTGTTCGGGGCTGTGCTGGCATGGCAGCTCGAACAAACACCAATTACCAGAGCATGATCTACTCGCAATGGCACCCATGTTTTCCCGATGGAATGGCAACCCTGACACGTATTTTCACTCGCAATATGATTCATTGGCTTGCCGACCGCGCCTATATCGTTATGGCAACTGGTGCACACACTCGATGCGGTAATCATTGTGTGGTCAAATGCTGTGGGTACGAATGCAGTGGTTGAGTGACACCGCGCGCAAGGGTCTGTCGTCGTTAAATGAGAAGCCGATTTACCAACAGCAATGATGTTGTTGTGGCAGCTCGCACACACCCCAATGACTTCAGTATGGTTAACCCTTACGACAGGCTTGAATGTTTTGGTCTGGTGGCAACTATTGCAACTGTCAGTGGCGGAAATATGCGCCACAGGTTTCCCCTTGGCAACCACGCCATTGTGGCAACTGACGCAAGCCCCGATGACCTCGGCATGATTGATGACCAGGCCCGTCGCAAAACTGCCTTGCGACGCACTATGACAGGCTTCGCAGCGGCTAGACGTAGTGGGGTGGAGCGATGTTTTTCCGGTCACGCCCACCCCGTTATGGCAGTTTGCGCAGCCACTCGTGAGCGCATGGTGAAAGGCCGCAAAACCGCCCAGAACGGAAAAGCTCAGCCCAGTGGCGGTGTGACAAATTACGCAATCGAATGCCGTGCTGATATGACTCTGTGGTTTCCCCTTGGCCAGCGCGCCGTTGTGGCAGCTTGCGCAAGTGCCACGCACTTCGTCATGATCTACGCGTTTCGTAGGCTTCCAGCGTGTGTTGGTATGGCAGGCGCCACACCGAGTTGAGCTGGCAATGTGCATACTTGATTTACCCGTAGTGGCACGGTTGTCGTGACAGGCGCTGCATTTGTCGCCGATAAGATTGTGTGAAAACGTCGTGGGCAACCAGGCGCCGCCCATCGTGTGGCAGTTGTCGCACGTTAGTGCGGTAGGAATGTGGTCGCGTCCTTGCCCTGAAGCTTGAATACCGTTATGACACGAAATACAGTCGGCGGTGGTGGTGCTGTGGTCCATGCGGGCGAACGCAATGAACCCGTTTGCACGATGACACGTATCGCAGGGTCTGTCCGTCGGAATGTGATTTGAGGGACGCCCCCCCGCAACGATGCCGTTATGGCATTGAGCGCAGTTTTTAGGTGTGCCCTTAAAAACTTGATTGATGTGACAAAGCTGGCAAATAATCTGGCGATGCTGCCCTTCCAAAGGGAAGCCGGTGGAGAAGTGGTCAAAATTAGAGGAGACGTTGACTTTTTGAGTTGTTCCTAAAGAAGGGTCGATTTCCAGCAATTCTTCTGCGGCGGCCAACTGGCTGCAGACATGTAAGCCGAGTAGGAGTAACACCCGCCATGCGAACTTGTACAAATTCCTTTGGCGGCGATTCGGCAACAAGGTGGCGTTTTCCAATGTTTAGCTTGGTATTTGTCCTCCTTTAACGTCCATTGGCGGTTGTAATTTATATTTTTATGAGTGTGGGATATTCATTCGGAATTTTGTGAATCAATACGTCGCCTGCAAGCGTACCCCTAACACCAACGCATTGCCGTTATTAATTTCCATGCTAGGTTGCAAGACAAATTGTACGGTAGGTTGTACCATTAGCCAGTCCAGCACTTGTGAGCTGTATGTCGCTTCAATGGCCGTCTCAGCGGAGTAGAAAATCGGGGTGCCGTCTTCAGCGAAGCCGCGACCGAGCTCGCCATCCATTGGCATAATGTCAGGCATTTCTTTGGTAGGCACCATTGCATTTAACCACTCGCTGCTCAGCCGAGTTTGGACAAAACCTAGTCCCAAAACGTCTTCTTCTCGGCCGGGTACTAGGCCTTTATAATTCATGCCGGCGGCGTAGAATTGGGAATATTGATTGAACGAGGCATCAGCCCGGCCATAACGGAAAAACACGCCCAAAGCCTCTCCAATGGACGCTTCTGCCAATAAGTACATGCCGCCGGTTCCCGAGCGGGTTTCTCCGAATTCGTCTCCAAATCGATTCATCGGTTGTTTCAGATACCATGCGCCAATCGCTACTTTCATGTAGCCGGGTGTGAAGGCTTCGCCATCATGCCAGCCCCCTTCGATGATGGAAAAAACGCCTTCGTCTCTTTGCAGCGTCAAATCAATGAACTTCTCCGGGCGGCTAGGGGGTGGTTCGGCGTCTGGGTCTGCCGACATGTCTTCGAGGGGTGGCGCGACGGGCGACCCGTCAAAGGCCGCGATTTGCACGTAGGCGTTGGTGCTTAAGTCAGTTTTGATTTGGATGCCAAAGCCCGTATTGGGGAAGTTTGCTGGGCCTGCGGTTGCCCCCAACGTATTGTCGAACCCAAACGCGCCGTTCACGAAAAGGTTGGCGTACTCCGCGACGACGAAATCGGTGTTGACATCAAATATGCCGACAGTCACAACTGTGCTGCTCAGCGGAAATGTGTGCTGGTAAAGGGCTTCAATGACCTTCAACGAGGTAAAGCCAGTGGCGATAGAACTGACTCCATGTAAATCGCCTATGCCGTCGCTAGGATTGCCGCCGAACATGGCAGAAGCATGAAAGACAAAATGTCCGTCTTCCCAGAAACCGGCAACGCCCGTATTCACTTCAGCAACGTAATCGATCAGGCCGACCACCGTGGAGGATGGGGGCGGGGGCGCTTTGCTTTCGTCTTCGTCAGTTTCGGGATCATCTTCCGGCGGAAGCACGCCGCCAGATTGCTTAGTAAAACCATCCAATGTCAGCGTGAATGACTGACTAAACGCCACTTCTTCCTCAGGGGCCGCCTCTTCTGCGGCGGTATCGTCTGGCGCCGGTTCGGATGCCACCGGTTCGGGATCGGGAAGACGCGCCGCTGGGCGCTTGTTTGCGACGGGCGCAGGTTCGCGTGCCGCCGGTGCTGGAGCGGGCGCTTTAGATGAGGAGGAAGGCAATC
This sequence comes from Gammaproteobacteria bacterium, assembly GCA_031416175.1. GTDB lineage: Bacteria > Pseudomonadota > Gammaproteobacteria > S012-40 > S012-40 > JANOTC01. The sequence goes on along the minus strand of JANOTC010000146.1, from coordinate 2,887 downwards.
GCTTTATGGCCTCTCGTGCGCGCTCAAACGGATCGGCCGACAAATTAGGTCGCCGCTCGGTGCTATTGGGCAACTTCAGTTCTGCAAAAGCATTGGAAGAGCAGCCTGTTAACAGGAGTAGTGCTAAGGCCAACCGCGATAGGTAGCTAGGATGTTTATTCATTTAGACTTCGTGTTACCACAGCTTAAAGTCAGGTTCTTCTGTAACGGCAAATGGGCAAAATATTTAAGTTTCACTCTACCTACAGGCCTTGGCCGAACGCGCCTGCGGTCAACTCGACCCCTAGGCACAAAGATCGAGGACCGCCACTTGACGGTTTGTATGAAGTTTTTTATTATATTCATACCGACCAGATGGTGTCAAACTGGCCGCCGTTCCCCAGAGAGAGTTGAACAAAGCAAAATGAAATTTCGCTTAGTTGTCCGTAAAGAATTCGAAATAGCGGAGCGTTAAGAACGAGAGTGGCGGGCCGATACGCCAAACACAGGCCATTGCGCGATCCATATGAGGGAGCAAATCAAGGTGCGGATTAGGTTTTTAACGATTGGAGTTTTATTGATCGTGTCGTCAGCCGCGCAGGCCGTTGCGAAGCTCAATATCGTCACTTCTGTTGCACCCATAACCAATATTGTCGCCAATGTTGCCGGCGATCGGGCCACGGTACGCGGTGTGGTTCCCGAAGGTGTGAATTCCCATACCTTCGAACCCACCCCTTCAGACGCCAAGCTGCTGCGCGACGCCGATATTGTCATCATGAATGGCTTGCACTTGGAAATTCCGACCATAAAATTGGCGAATAAAGTGAAGCAGCCCAAGGTGCAAATCATCAGTCTAGGTGACCTCGCGGTCGCGCAAAACGATTGGAAATTTGATTTCAGTTTTCCCGTCGAACGTGGCAATCCCAACCCGCATTTGTGGCCTAACATCGCGCTGGCGATGCGCTATGCGGAACTCACGCGCGATGTATTAGTGAAGCTAGACCGGAAAAATAGCGAATACTATTTCGCTAACACCACCGATTATTTAGCAAAGCTATCAAAGCTTGATGCCGCCATTTTTGTTTGTGTGAAGTCCATTCCGGCGAATCAACGAAAGTTAGTGACCTATCACGATTCCTACGCGTATTTTGCGCCGCGCTATGGTATGAAGGTCATCGGTGCCATACAACCCTCTGACTTTTCAGAGCCGAGTCCCAAGGAAATGGCGCGCATTATTGGCCAATTGCGCGAGGAAAAAGTCCCTGCTGTGTTTGGCTCGGATGTGTTTCCAAGTAAAGTGCTCGCGCAAATTGCTAAGGAAGGCCATGCGAAGTTTATAGATCAACTGGCCGACGACGACTTGCCGGGTAAAGCAGGCGACGCCAACCATACCTTTATCGGCATGATGGCTAAGAATATGGAAGTCATGACGCAGGCGCTTGGTGGTGATCCGAACTGCGTTAAGAACGTTGACGTCACTAACTTTTAAGCTGGCGCAGAGTTCATATGCCCTCACTCATTGAATTGCGCGATGTTTCCACCGGATACCGAAATAACCCAGTTTTCACGCACCTCTCCTTGGATATTGAGGATGGGCAATTTGCCGGTATTATCGGGCCGACCGGATCGGGTAAAACAACGTTATTAAAGACAATACTCGGCACCCATCAACCTCATGGCGGCAGTGTGAAGGTCAATGGTCGACCGATACGTGAATTGCCGCCGGGTTCCATTGGCTATGTGCCCCAGCTTGAAACCGTGGACTGGACTTTTCCTGTCACCGTCGAGCAAGTCATCTTGATGGGGCTTTATGTTCGCAATCCTTGGATACCTTGGTCAACCCGTGCCGAAAAAGCTAAAGTGCAGGCGCTGGCCGAATCGCTAGGCATTGCCGATATTCTTCACAATCATATCCGCGATGTGTCAGGCGGGCAGCAGCAACGGGCATTTTTAGCGCGGGCATTAATTGCAGGGCCAAAGATTCTGGTGTTGGATGAGCCAACAGCGGGTGTGGATATTAAAACCCAGCATGATGTATTGCATCTGTTAGCGCATCTTAACGAAGACGGTATCACTATTCTATTAACCACCCACGATTTGAATGCTGTCGCGTCGCATTTGCCGTGGGTGATTTGCTTCAATAAGCGGGTGATTGCCCAGGGCGAACCCAAGGACATTTTCACCAAAGAGGTGTTGCAAGGCACCTACGGCGGTGATATTGCCATTATTAATCAAGACGGATTGTTGCTTATCGCGCACAGCACACCGTTTCATGGGCATCCAAAAAAGGTAAAGAATGGACCTGTTGACCGAACCCTTTCTTTTTGAATTTTTCCGCAATGGGCTATATGCCGCCGTCATGGTGGGCATTCTTTGCGGCGTAATCGGTGTTTTTATTGTTTTGCGCGGCATGAGTTATATCGGCCACGGATTAGCGCATGCATCTTTTGGCGGTGCGGTGCTAGGCTATGTATTCAATGTAAACTTTTACGTCGGTGCGGCAGTGACGGGGTTTGTCGCCGCGTTATTAATCAACTGGATTACACGTAGCGGCAAAATCAAGGCAGACGCCGCGATTGGCATCGTAACAACGGCCTTTTTTGCCCTTGGCGTAGCCTTGCTTTCGAAGTATCGCGAGTTTACGCAAAGTTTTGAAGCAGCCTTGTTCGGAAATATATTAGGCGTTAGCGATTCCGATTTGTTGGTTGTGGCGTGTGTGATGGTGGTGGTTTGCGTCGCCATAGGTTTTATGTACAAATCGCTGTTGTTTTCCACTTTTGATCCGGATGCTGCGCAGGTTTTTGGCTTCAAAACCGACTTAATTCAAATGGCCTTTGCGTTTTTATTGGATCTTTCCATCATCTACTCCATGAACGTGGTGGGGGTGACGATGTTGGCCGCCGCCTTG
>JANOTC010000145.1:0-2888 GCA_031416175.1 Gammaproteobacteria bacterium | reverse complement strand
GACCTACCAAAAAACAGTTGCAAACCGCTTGCGGAGTGAGTCTAATTCAGTCTCCGTCAATATCAACTGAAAAATGGAGATTAATATGGTCGCGGGTTTTTGGAAAGTCTGTGGTATCGGGTTGCTCGTCGGTTTGTCCGCGTGTGCGACAAAAGTGGAGCGCATGAGCGCCGACACATCAAAGGATTTAAGCGGCAATTGGAACGACACTGACTCGCGCCTCGTCGCCGAAGAAATGATTCGCGATGTGTTGTCTCGCCCTTGGCTCGACAATTTCGTCAAAGATAAGAAGCATCCGCCGTCCGTCATCGTCGGTACGGTTCGAAATAAAAGTCATGAACATATCAATGTCGCGACATTTGTCGGCGACATGGAAAAAGATTTGATCAATTCCGGCCAAGTCGAGTTTGTCGCGTCAAAAGATGAACGCACTGAAATTCGCGACGAAAGAACCGATCAAGATATCAATGCGTCTGACAAGTCGCGCAAAGAAATGGGCAAGGAAATTGGGGCCGACTACATGCTGCAAGGCACGATTAATACGATTCTTGATACCGAAGGCAAGAGTCAGGTTCGTTTCTACCAGATTGATCTGACCTTGATCAGTTTGGCGGACAACAAGAAGGCGTGGGTAGGCCAGAAAAAGATCAAGAAATTGGTTGAAAAGGCGAGTGCGCGATTCTAACAGGCCAACTGCGTCTACAAGACTAACAAATAATTTGGAGGATGGATTCGAATGATAATGCGAATAAAACGGATTTTGCTGGGTAGTTGGATGTTATTGCTTTTTTCTGGATGCGCGACGTTCACCGAGGGCTTCAAACCGGTGGAGGAGCGCATTTCAGCGGGCGCGTATGCGGAAGCCTTAAAGCTTGTTGAAGCAGGCGGTTCTTCCGAGCGTGATAAGGTGCTGTTTCTGTTTAATAAGGGCATGATATTGCGGATGGCTGGCGATTTTTCTGCCAGTAATGCGGCGTTTGAAGAATCCAAAGCCTTAATTGATCAGCTATCGGTGATGAGCGTGTCGGAACAGGCTGGATCAGTGTCTGTTAACGACAGCATGCGAAGCTATGTTGGTGAGTCCTATGAACAAGTGCTTCTGCATATCTATAAAGCGCTCAATTTCCTAGAGCTGGGTAAGGTCGAGGATGCCCGAATTGAAGTGTTGCAGGCGGATACGACCTTGTTGCGTTTTTCGGCGAGTCCTTTCAAAGACGATGGTTTTGCCAGATATTTGTCTGGGATCGTCTTTGAAATTCTCAATGAAGCGGATGATGCGCTTATCTCATATCGCCACGCCTATAATGCTTATAAAGCAAACATGAGTAAATATGCTGTACCGGTGCCTGATTACCTGCGTAGCGATTTGCTGCGTTTGACAAAAAAGCTTGGTTTTGCCGAGGAGTTCGATCAATTCTCTGCTGAATTTGTCGGAACAAAATGGGCCGATGCGAAGTCCTTGTTGGGTAAGGGCGAGGTTATCATTTTGGTCCACAACGGGTTGGCGCCGCCTAAACAGGAAAATGGGATGCAAACGATTGTAGGCGGCAAGGCGGTTCGCGTGGCGGTGCCATATTACAAAGCACGCTTGGATCCGGTCCGGCTGATTCGGGTAGGTGTCGACCATGTGCAAGCGGACGGCGTATTGGTGGAGAATATTGACGCGATTGCGCGCAATACCTTGGAAGAAGACATGCCTGCCATTGTTGCGCGCACAGTGGCACGCTTGGCCCTAAAAAAGACGGCCTCAGATAATGCCGGTGGTGCGTTGGGTGCAGTCATAAGCATTGCTGGCGCCATAGCAGAGCGTGCGGATACGCGCAGTTGGTTGACGCTTCCTAACAATATTTATATGGCGCGAATCTCTTTGGATCCGGGACAGTACGATATTGAAGTAGCCTTCTTCGATCAACAGAACAAGCAAATTGCCACGCGAAAATTGGCCAGCGTGATTGTCGCAAAAGGCGGCAAGGTATTTAGGTCTACCCATTGGATGGCGCGAGGTGCAGGATGAATAAGTGTGCCCTAGCCGTTATTGCCCTATGTCTAAGTTTCGCTTGGGTGCCAAATGTTAGCGCTGACTCGCGTCCAGAATGGCTGAGTGGCAACAGTAAACGGTTTCCCAGCGAATTCTATTTAACTGGCTTGGGGCAGAGCAGTTCGTTGGTGCAGGCTAACGATGCGGCGCGAGCGGAACTCGGCAAGACGATTCGTGTGTCGATTAAATCCGACCTCGCGAGTCGCCAGTCGGTTACGGCGCAAAAAAGTGGTGGGAAGAGCAGTGAGCAAATTTCTAGCGAAACAATGCAGCGTATTTCCAGTTCGTCTCGCGTCGATTTGCAGGGTGTAGACATCGCGGAAAATTGGATGGACCCGCATACCAAGGAGCACTTTAGTCTCGCCGTGTTAGATCGTAAGAAAGGTGAAATCGGCCTCCAACAAGAAATGGGTATATTGGAGAAGGACATTTCAGCGTTACTCGGCAGCAGTGAGCAAGGCGATGATGTTTTGGCAAGAATCGGTTTTATGATGCAGGCCAGGGAAAAACTCAATAGGCACATTGAGCTTAACCAATATTTACGTGTCGTCAGCATGACTAACAAGGGACGTGAAGCACCTATTTCTGAGACGGACTATGGACGCGAGTTGACGGCGTTACAAAATTCAATCGCCATTTCGGTGGTGGGTGAAGGTGAATACAAGGCAGACTTGGAAGAGCAGGCGCGCGGCGGTTTAGCCAAAGCGGGGTTCAAAACAGACGCAGGAGCGGGGGCGATGGAATTGAAAGTTGCCGTTAAGCTCGAAAAGCCAATGAAGAAAGAGCCCTGGTTTTGGGTGCGCGGTAGCCTAACGGTTAGTTTGATTGACAAAGCCAGCGGCAAGCAACG
>JANOTC010000144.1:0-2618 GCA_031416175.1 Gammaproteobacteria bacterium | reverse complement strand
CACCGAGCACCCGCCAACGCCCTTCGTGACGGTTTTCGACTAAACCGATCAATGCATTGGCCGCCGCAAGGCAATCTAATTCTTTGCGATTGAGTTGGGCGCGCTGCGCCAAGTCGTCCACAGAGTCGAAGCGACGCATAGCACGGGCTTTCGTCAGACGCTGCCCGGCATTGACAGAAAAACCTTTGATTTGCCGTAAACCCAAGCGCAACGCGGCTTTTTGTTTGCGCCCGGATTCCAAACTACAATCCCAACTGCTAATATGAACATCGACGGGCCGAACCTCGACCCCGTGTTGACGTGCGTCACGCACTAATTGATCAGGGCCATAAAATCCCATAGGCTGGCTGTTTAGCAACGCGCAGGTAAACGCAGCGGGGTAATGAAATTTTAACCACGCCGACACGTAGACCAACAGTGCGAAGCTAGCAGCATGGGATTCGGGAAATCCGTATTCACCGAAACCTTTTATTTGTTCGAAAATTTGGCGCGCGAACGCCTCATCGTAACCGCGTTCACGCATGCCGTCGACGAGTCGGGTCTCAAAATGTTCAAGCCCGCCCTTTTTCTTCCAAGCCGCCATCGCGCGGCGTAATTGATCGGCTTCACCCCCACTAAAGCCTGCCGCCACCATGGCCAGTTTAATTACTTGTTCCTGAAAAATGGGCACACCTAAGGTGCGCTCCAACACGTCACGCAAGGCCTCGCTAGCGTAGGTGACTGGCTCCTGACCACAGCGACGGCGCAAATATGGATGCACCATATTGCCTTGAATTGGCCCGGGCCTCACAATCGAAATTTCGATCACCAAATCGTAAAAGGTGCGTGGTCTTAAACGCGGCAGCATCGCCATCTGCGCGCGCGATTCAATTTGAAATACACCGACCGTATCGGCGCGGCGAATCATGCGATAGACATTTGGATCTTCTGGCGTTACCTCCGCCATGCTGAGTTGGCGATGGTAAAAGTGCGTAATTAAATCAAAGCACCGATGAATGGCGGTCAGCATTCCCAAGGCTAATACGTCGACTTTGAGTAAACCGAGCGCGTCTAAATCGTCTTTATCCCACTGAATGACCGTACGGTCTGGCATTGCGGCGTTTTCCACTGGCACTAATTCCGATAGCGGACCACGTGAAATAACAAATCCACCGACGTGTTGCGAAAGATGACGTGGAAATCCTATGATAGTATTTGCAATATTCACCACGTGGCGTAACAACGTTTGTGTAGGATCAAAACCGGCCTCGACCAGACGGTCTTCGCGTACAGTTGGTCCGTCCCAGCCCGTGCACGCTTTAGCTAAGCGTTCCACATCTTCGCCGCCGAAACCTAACGCCTTACTCACATCACGTATCGCGCTGCGAGGCCGATACGTGGTTACAGCGGCGGCCAATGCCGCACGTTCACGACTGTATTTTTGATAAATATACTGAATGACTTCTTCGCGCCGCTCGTGTTCGAAGTCGACATCAATGTCGGGTGGCTCACCGCGCTCCTTCGAAATAAAACGCTCGAACAACATTTCCATACGACTTGGATCGACTTCTGTAATCCCTAAGCAATAGCACACGGCTGAATTGGCGGCGGAGCCACGCCCTTGACACAAGATGTCGCGACTGCGGGCGAACTTGACGATGTCATGAACGGTTAGGAAAAATGGTGCGTAATTGAGCTCATCAATGAGCCTCAGCTCGTGCTCAATGAGATGCGTCACTTTCTCCGACACGCCGTTTGGCCAACGTTGCGCCATGCCGATTTCAGTGAGACGACGCAAATGTGTGGCCAAGGTTTGTCCAGGGGGAACTAGCTCTGCGGGGTATTCGTAACGCAATTCATCGAGAGAAAACGTACAGCGGTCGGCAAGTTCGATTGTGCGCGCCAATAAATCAGCGGGATAAAGTCGTGACAAAATGGCAGTCGACCGCAAATGCCGCTCGCCATTCGCATACAAGCGACGCCCCGCTTCTTGCACGCTCACACCATGACGGATTGCGGTAAGTACGTCTTGTAAAACTTGCCGTTCAGGCACATGCATATGCACAGCACCGGCGGCGACCATGGGCATGCCTACGTTTTGGGCAAAGTCGCTAAGCCGATTCAAGCGACGTCTATCTTGCCCGCCGCGCAATAATTCAACCGCCAAGGAGACGCGATCAGTAAATGTCGCTAACATAAAGTGTGCGGCTTCGACAGACAGTTTACCCACCGGCAACCACAACACGAGGCAATTTGGCAGCCCATCGGCGAGATCTTCACGCTTTAATGAATAAGCACCCTTCTCCGCTGCCCGCCGCCCGGTTGTAATCAGTGCACTCAAACGACCATATCCAGCACGATTCATTGCTAGCACAACTAAACGCAAGCCATCTTCTAACGTTAATTCACTGCCAATAATTAGCTTTATGGCCTGCTTTTTTGCCGCCAAGTGAGCACGCACAACGCCCGCCAGCGAACATTCATCGGTGATCGCCAGTGCACGGTAGCCAAGTTCTGCAGCACGCGCTACCAATTCCTCCGCATGCGAGGCGCCGCGCAAGAAAGTGAAATTGGAAATGCAGTGAAGTTCGGCATAGTCAGTTGGCATAACACGGCCTGCATAAAACAAATTGCCGCAC
>JANOTC010000143.1:0-7452 GCA_031416175.1 Gammaproteobacteria bacterium | reverse complement strand
CGCATTATTGGCCAAGATGCCTTGGTGGTTCGTTTATTCGTCGCGCTGTTAGCCGATGGACACCTATTGGTAGAAGGCGCGCCAGGCCTTGCCAAAACAACCGCGATTAAGGTGTTGGCACAAGGGCTTGAAGCCGATTTTCACCGCGTGCAATTTACACCGGACCTTTTACCTGGCGATTTGACAGGCACTGACATTTATCGACCGCAAGATGGGTCCTTTCAGTTTCAGCAAGGTCCGTTGTTTCACAATCTTCTCTTGGCCGATGAAATCAATCGCGCCCCTGCAAAAGTCCAGTCGGCGTTATTGGAAGCAATGGGTGAGCGTCAGATTACAGTAGGTCGGCAAACCTACCCCTTGCCTCGGCTGTTTTTGGTGATGGCCACGCAGAATCCGCTAGAGCAGGAAGGTACTTACCCGCTGCCAGAAGCGCAACTAGATCGCTTTTTGATGTACGTACGCATTAGTTACCCCAATGTGGAGGCAGAAAAACGCATCCTGCGCTTGGCACGCGATGAAGCGACAGCAAGCGCCATGGCAGTCGAGCGTGCCAATATCGCCGTTAACTTCGGCCGCATTACCCAAAAAACGCTTTTCGAGGCGCGCAGTGAAGTATTGAATATTCATTTGGCCGCCACGCTGGAAGAATATATTGTGCAACTGGTGGTGGCCACACGCGATCCTACGCCTTATGGCGCCGACTTGAAAAACCGTGTTCGCTATGGCGCCAGTCCACGCGCGACGATCGCGCTGGAACGCTGTGCTCGCGCCTACGCCTGGATGCATGGACGTGACTTTGTTGCACCGGAAGATATCCAAACGATCGCCCACGATGTGTTGCGCCATCGCATCGCCTTAACCTACGAAGCGCAAGCAGAAGGTATAACCACAGATCACTTCATTAGCGACTTGCTGAAGCGAGTTTCGGTGCCGTGATATTCGGCGAGAAGGCGGCGCCGAGCGAGCGCCAATTCGACGGCGTAGCGCCGCAAGTAGACGACTTGGTGCGGCTGCGTGGCGACGCACATCGGCTCTGGCTCACGCCACGCAAAATTGTGGCGTCAACGCAAAGTGGTGAATACCGGTCTTCATTCAGAGGCCGCGGAATTGATTTTGACAGCACCCGCGCTTATCAAAATGGCGATGATATTCGCACCATGGATTGGCGCGTTACCGCGCGCACCGGTCGAGCCCATGTCAAGGTCTACCACGAGGAGCGCGAGCGGCCCGTGCACCTCGCCGTGGATTGCGGCGCGACGATGCGCTTTGGCACACGTGGCGTGTTCAAGAGTGTGGTTGCTGCGCGTGCCACAGCCCTTCTGGCGTGGGCAGCATCGGAGCACGGTGATCGCGTCGGCGCCGTATTGTTTGGGATAGATCGGCACATCGAGCTGGTTCCCACGGGCGGCGTTCGCGGTGTATTAAGCGTTATTCATGGTTTGGTCAGTGCGGACGCCTCCACCAGTTCCAGCGCAGAAAACGTGTTAGCGAAAGGTGTTGAGCGTTTGCGCCGCGTTACGCGACCGGGAAGCTTGGTCATGCTCGCCAGCGACTTCCGGGGTTGGAACGATAACGTCGCGCGCGAGTTGGGCGCCCTTTCGCAACGTTGCGATTTAATCCTAAGCTTTATTTACGACGGCCTGGAAGCGCAGCCGCCACCGCCGGGTTATTACCGCGTAAGTAACGGACAAACCGTGCGAATTGTCGACGCGGGCGCTCGCCATTTTGGTGATCAGCTGCGAACTGCTTTCAGTAGCCGACGTCTTACTGTTCGTGAATTCTGCAAAGTCCGAGGCTGCCCGTTTATTGAGATGACGACAGAATGTAATGTTGCGAGCCAATTGGCGGCCGGTTTACGACCTGACGTTTTCGGTTTAATGCGATGAACGACTTAGACGCGATTTTATCTAAACTCCACGATATTCACGAACCCGATTCGGTGGCGATTTGGCCACTGGCGCCGGGCTGGTGGGCACTGGTCGGCTTGATTGTCCTTGCCGCCATCGCCGCCATTATTTGGAAATTTGTCGGCAAGGGTGACCGCCCTGCACGGCGTGAGGCGTTGCGGCAATTGCACCAACTTCGGCTGGCTTATAGTCAACACGGTGATGGCGTGCGCACGGTCGGCGAAATATCGATCCTGTTGCGGCGTGCCTGCCTCGCGCGTTACCCGCGCGCCAACGTCGCGGGGCTAACGGGTGACGCCTGGTTAGACTTTTTAGATCAGTCGGGTCGAACTCGCGAATTCACCAACGGCGCCGGTCGAATACTCATTACGGCCCCCTATCGAGATAAGGCGGATGGCGATATCGAGGCGTTAGTGGGTATTACGTCTAAATGGTTGTTTACGGCGCGATGATTACTTTTGTCTGGCTTTGGGCCTTTGCCGCGCTTCCTCTGCCCTGGTTAATTCGAAAGCTGGCGCCGCCTGCTGTGCCGCTACAAGGCGCGGCGTTACGTCTCCCATTTTTCCAAGAGTGGGTGTCGGCAGGCGGCGCCATAAATGGGGTTTCACGTCCTCGCGGACGTTGGTTGGCCTATTTGGCCTGGCTGTTATTAGTCACCGCCACCGCGCAACCACAATGGGTGGGCGAGCCGGTAGAAGTGCCGGTGAGTGGCCGTGATATGGTGTTAGCGGTGGATTTATCCGGCAGTATGGATCGACCTGATTTTGCATTGGGTGGTCAACAAGTCAACCGTCTAACGGTCGTGAAGGCCGTTGCTGGCGACTTTATCGCACGTCGATCCGGTGATCGACTGGGATTAATTTTATTCGGTACCCGCGCCTATTTACAAACGCCACTCACCTTTGATCGCGCCACCGTGCGCGCTATGTTAGACGAAGCGCAAATTGGATTAGCGGGAAAAGATACCGCCATTGGCGACGCCATCGGACTCGCCATCAAACGCCTACGCGACCGACCCGCGCAAAATCGCGTGGTGATTCTTCTCACCGATGGCGCGAATACGGCGGGCGAAGTAGAACCGCTGGAAGCGCTCAAGCTAGCAGCGGAAGCAGGTCTGCGCATTTACACCGTGGGCGTAGGCGCTGAGCGCATGCAAGTGCAAACATTTTTTGGATCAAGAAGCATTGACCCGTCAAGCGACCTAGATGAAAAATTGCTCAAGACCATCGCTAAAGACACTGGCGGCAACTATTTTCGCGCGAAAGACACAAAAGGACTGGAAGAGGTCTATCGCAAGTTAGACTTGCTCGAACCCACGGTCGCCGCCGTTGAAACCCGACGTCCTGTCATCGCCTTATTCTATTGGCCCTTGGGGCTTGCTTTGTTGCTAATGACTGCGCTCGGGCTAGCCTCGATTTGGCGGGGCTTTAGCGAGAATCGCGCAGTGAAAAAGGAGGCCATGCATGGACTTGGCTAATTTTCACTTGTTGCGGCCCTTGTGGTTATTGGGCTTAATTCCGTTGGCCTTGTTAGTGTGGCGAATGGCCAGAATTGGGCATGGCGCCCGCGCCTGGAGCCGCGTTTGTGACGCGAAACTCTTGCCCCACTTGTTAGTGGGCGAAGCGGAAGTCAATTCGCGTGCACCCCTATTTATGAGCGCGTTCGTCGGCACGCTCTGCCTCATCGCAGTCGCCGGGCCAGTGTGGGAAAAAGTGCCCCAACCTGTATTTCGCGCCCAACTGGCCCGCGTGTTTGTGTTGGACTTGTCAGCTTCAATGGACACCAATGACGTTAGACCTTCTCGCATCGTTCGCGCAAAACAAAAACTGACAGATATGCTGGCCGCCTCGGGAGAAGGGCAAACCGGACTCGTCGTCTTCGCAGGCAGCCCGCACGTAGTTTCGCCATTAACAGATGACGCCGCCACCATAACATCTATGGTGCCAGCACTCTCCACCGAGCTAATGCCGTTAGCAGGTAGCCGACCCGAACTAGCGCTCGAAATGGCGGAGCAATTATTGGTACGATCAGGCATTCATGGCGGACAAATTATATTAATCGGTGACGATGGCAGCGGCGAGGAAGTAGCGCGCGCCGCCGCACAATTGAAGAAAAATGGACACCACCTGTCCGTGATGGCCGTTGGCACAGAAATCGGCGCTCCCCTACCGTTGCGCGAAGGCGGCTTCTTGAAAGATCAAAACGGAACCATTGTCGTGCCACGATTAGACATTGCGCCACTGCGCGCGTTGGCCACGGCGGGCGGTGGCGACCTGGTTGAATTACGTCCAGACGACAGTGATGTGACACGGTTAATGGCTCCCGGCATTCTGGCGCCGGCTGTGAACATGGACAGTGAGTCGAGTCGTAAAACAGACTTATGGCGCGAGGAGGGGCCATGGTTGTTGTTAGCTGTTTTGCCGCTGGCGGCATTCGGTTTTCGGCGAGGATGGTTAGGCGTTTTCTTACTGCCGGTCCTAAGCTTAAGCGCGCCTCCTCCAGCACAGGCATTCGAGTTAGATTGGCCATCGCTGTGGTTTAATCAAGACCAACGCGCCTCTCGGCTGCTACAAGATGGTAAAGCAGCCGAGGCCGCGCCATTATTTTCAGATCCGAATTGGGCTGGTACCGCCTACTATCGCGCCGGTAAGTTCGACGCCGCTACCAAGGCGTTTGGCGCCACAGCAAATGACGCAACAGCACACTATAACTTAGGCAATGCCTTGGCCAAGCAAGGCCAGTTTGACCAGGCGATTGCCGCTTATGACCGCGCATTAGGGGTAGATCCCGGTCACGCGGATGCGAAATTCAACCGTGATTTATTGCGCAAGCATCAACAGGAACAAGCAAAAAAGCAATCGCAGTCTTCACCAAACGAAAAGAATGAGGGACAGAACGGAGAACAGCAAGCCGATAGTCAAGAAGGGAAGTCTGGATCGAATGAGCAAACACCCAAGGACGAGAAGTCCGCGAAGCCCGGTAAAAATGGCGACGCCGGTGCAGAGGACTCGGCACAAAACAAAGACGGAAAGTCGTCACCCGCTAAACAACAACCTGGGCAAGAAAACGAATCGCTGCAAGCCGCTGAGCATAAAGGTGAACGCGGCGAAAAAGGTCAACAGGCCGCTCAAGCTGCGCCAGATCCACGCGCGCCGAAGGACGGTAGCAGCGCACTAGCGGATGCAGAAGCCGCGCAGAAAGCGGAAGTTAATCAAGCCACCGAGCAATGGCTACGCCGCATCCCCGATGATCCAGGCGGGTTGTTAAGGCGAAAATTCCTTATGCAATTGCAACAGGGTAAACAGGAACCCCAAGCGGGCGACAAAACATGGTGAAGATGCAATTGATGATGAAAGGCGTGACTCGTAATAGATTTGACGCGGGGTTACGCAACGCGCTTTTCCTCTTCGCCTGCGCGTTGAGCGTGCTCCCCACTTGGGTGGCGGCCGCCACCGCCAGTTTAGATCGCCCGGTGATGCGCGAAGGCGAAAGTGTGCAATTAATCGTTGAAGGCAACGACGGCGAACCGGATTTTTCAGTCTTAGCAGATACTTTCGATGTGCTAAGCACATCCAAAAGCAGCCACGTCAACATTGTTAATGGTCGCATGGACGCACGCACCCGTTGGTTGCTGACATTGCTACCTAAGCACAATGGTGACCTCATTTTACCCGCAATAAGAGTTGGTCGAGAAGACACCAAGCCAATACCACTTAGAGTTTTGAAAAGCGCTGATGCCACAACGCAAGGTGGCGCCGCCGACGTGTTTTTGGAAGTAAGCGCCACACCAAAAGACCCCTATGTTCAAGGTCAGATCGTCTATTCCATGCGCTTATTCTCCGCCGGTGAAATTGCGGACGGCTCGCTTTCAACCCCTACGCTAGCCAACGCCGTCATTGAACGGCTGGGCGAAGACGTGCGCTACCAAGCCAAACGCAATGGTCGCGACTACCAAGTCACTGAACGCCGTTTTGCCATTTTTCCGCAACGCAATGGCAGCGTAGAAATAGCCCCCACCGTTTTCAACGGGCAACTTATTCAACATAGTGGCGGCGTGAATCCCTTTGCCGACCCCTTTAGCGGATTTTTTGGTCAACCCAGCTCGCGGCCAATTCGGATGCGTAGCGAAGGGATCCTACTAAACGTTAGACCTAAGCCAGCTAACGCCACGAACCCCTGGCTACCGGCGCAGAGTCTGACGCTGAAAGAAAGCTGGTCCCCTGCCAATCCGCAATTTCGCGTTGGCGAATCCATAACGCGAACCATCCGCATTGAAGCAATGGGACTCACAGGCGCACAATTACCACCGCATAAAATGCCTGACGCTACCGGCGTTAAATTTTATGCCGATCAACCCGTCGTGGAGTCGCAGCCGACACCCGAAGGTGTAACCGGGGTTCGTCACGATAAAGTGGCGCTGGTTCCGTCGCGACCCGGCCCCCTAACATTGCCGGAAATACGCGTAGACTGGTGGGACACCGCCACCGGTACTCCGCAAACAGCACTCATTCCCGCGAGACTCATCGACGTTTTGCCAGCGGCTGACGCCCAGATGGCACCGGAACAATCCACTTCGCAGCCCGCGATGACACCGCCAAAAGCGCCCGAAACACCGACTCAGGGCAGCCAAAGTGAGTCCGCACCGGCGTCTTCGATTTCGGCCAGCTATTGGCCTTGGATCGCCGCGTTTGCTAGTTTTGGCTGGCTCCTCACTGGGCTTATCTGGTTTACCAAATCGCGCCGCGCGCCCCGCCTAGTCAAAACCACCATCAAGGCTGGACCAAGCAAAGATCAACTCGACGCTATAAAGCAGAAAATTCGCGCCGCCTGCCAGCGCGGCAATGCGCAAGAAGCCAAAATGGCACTGCTCGACTGGGGCAAAGTCGCCTGGCCCGAGCGCCCAATCAGCAATCTAGCAGACCTCGCCGAACAGCTCGGCAACCCGTCTGCGCAGACAGCATTTGCGCAACTCAACGCGATTCTCTACGCTAAGCGCCCTGGACATTGGGAGAGCATGGCATTTTGGGAAGCCGTCGGGCCACACTTACAATTGTTGACCCGAAAAGTGACAGACACCGCACCCGTACTGCCCCCGCTCCATCCACGCACGGCATGACATGACAACAGCGCCTGCGGCGGGACGATGCGTAACAAACGAACATGATTTAAGTGAAGCAGGATAAATAATGTTAGAGAAAGAAAAAGGCAAACGGGGCGTAAAAAAAGAAATTCAACGCCAATTTGAGGGCGTGTACGACCTCCGTAAGTTAGATTACAAGACGCGTGTCAAACCCGTTCGCCCCAAGGCCATTTTGTGGGGAACCGGCGTTGCGTTTACGCTGTACGGCATCGGATTTTTTCTATCCTATATTGGCTGGAACAACAACACGCTGGCCTACGAAGGCTTCGCCAAACTGGTCTGGATTATGATGATTCCCTCCACCGTCATCGGCACGTTCGTATTCGCGCTGGCAAAAAACCGCATGGAATATCCCTTGCGCCAAGACATCTTAAAATATGTCGCCCAACTGGAAGCAAAAAGCGG
>JANOTC010000142.1:0-3510 GCA_031416175.1 Gammaproteobacteria bacterium | reverse complement strand
TGTAACTCAGCGATTTTGCCTATATCAAGTGAATCGCCCAGTTCGATGATGTGCGCCGTTGCGGTGATTTCGTTAGCAGCGGCGCCATTTTCTACGTTCTGATCCATATGCGTTCGATTCCGGTGGTGTTGAATCTGAGCTTGTATCGACAGCTCCGAATTGGAACTTTATGACACGCGTCCAAGTTTAGAACTTTTCATTCAGCGATTTTCGATGATGGACGCTTCGGCAGGAAAGCCGCAGAACTTTAACCGCAAGAAAGGCAGGACGTTAGTGGAAGTCGCGTCGCGTTTAAAAACGTCGGTTCGCCAGAGTGACACCGCTGCACGACTCGGTGGCGATGAATTTGCGATTATTTTGTGCGACATGGCGGAAACGACGCACGCCACTAAATTTGCCGACTCGGCCATGTATGCCGCAAAAAACAGGAGGCGTAATTGTTTTCGTTTCTCTATCGGATAGTACGAGAGGATTTCCCTGCGAGCGTTTACTTCACCAACGTGTTCATGTCTAAAATCGGCATCATGATGGCTAACACAATCACCAGTACAACGCCGCCCATGAGCAGGATCATGAGCGGCTCAAACAAACCGACAACCGCCGATAAGAACGTTTCCATTTCACGTTCTTGGTTGTCGGCGGCGCGTTCTAACATTTCTTGGAGCTTGCCGCTGGATTCGCCGCTGGCAATTAAGTGCACGGTTAACGGTGGGAAAAAACCGCTCACTTCGAGGGCACGACTAATCGAGGTTCCCTCGCGCACGCGGCGCGAAGCATCCGTGACAGCGTCACGCATCGGTAAGTTAACAATCACTTGTGCCGAAATGCGCATCGCGTCTAACACCGGCACGCCGCTCGCGGCCAAAATGCTAAAGGTGCGGGCGAAACGCGCGGTGTTCAGACCGCGCACCAACTTGGATGCCATAGGCAAGCGCAATAAGGTGCGGTGCCAATGACGGCGTGGCCCTTCCTTCTTGAGCATGAGATTAAGCGTAATGGTGCTCGCCACCACGACAATAAAGACGAAAAATCCGAAATTCTTGACGAAATCGCTCACCACAATCAAGCCGCGCGTGAGTAGCGGCAACTGCTGACCAATGTGAGAGAACATCTCCACCACTTGCGGCACCACGTAGGCCAATAACACCGAGATGACCACAATCGCCACGATAGACACGAGCGCGGGATAAAGTAGCGCCAGCATCATTTTTTGCTTCATGCGGTGGCGATTTTCAGTGTAATCGGCAAGGCGTTCTAACACGACATTTAGATGCCCCGATTGCTCCCCCGCTTCGACGGTGCTGCGATAGAGTTCGTCAAAAACGTGTGGATATTCATTGAGCGCCGACGCCAGCGAATGCCCTTCCATGACGCGTGAACGCACGCCCATGATCAGGTTACGCAAGCGCGGTTTGTCGGTTTGTTGTGAGACCGCCCGCAACGACTCCTCAATCGGCAAGCCTGAGCGAACTAAAGTGGAAATTTGCCGGGTAATCAATGAAAGGTCAGTGGAGCTGACGCCTTGCAGGAAACTCAATTGCCCGCGCTTGCGTTCCTCACGACGGCGAACTTCTTCCACCGTGAGTGGCATCCAGCCTTTTTCGCGCAAGAGCTGGCGCACTTGCCGAGGCGTGTCACCTTCTAACACACCTTTTTTTTGCTTTCCGTTCGCGTCAAGCGCGCTATATTCAAAAGCACCCATAACTGTAATTATACTCTCGCCACTAGGCTTCGCGGGTTACACGTAACACTTCTTCTAACGACGTATCGCCCGCCAAAATGCGGCGCATGCCATCCATGCGAATGCTAGGCGTAAATTTGCGCGCGTAGGTTTCGGAACGCTGCTCACTTTCGCCGTCGTGGATCATGCTGCGCATGGTGTCATCAACTTCAATAATTTCGTAAATCCCAGTGCGACCTTTGTAGCCTAAATATTTGCAATGCTCGCAACCCACCGGATGGCAAATCGTTAGCCCCGGCGTTAACGGCACGCCTAACAAGGCCGCATCGGCGTTCGACGCGGGCGTCACTTTCTTGCAATGCGGGCAAAGCAAACGCACCAAGCGCTGCGCCACCACACCAATCAAACTTGAGGCTAACAAGAACGGCTCAACGCCCATGTCGCGTAAACGCGTCACGGCGCCCACGGCGGTGTTGGTGTGCAAAGTTGACAACACTAAGTGACCGGTTAAACTCGCTTGCACGGCAATTTCCGCCGTTTCTAAGTCACGAATTTCACCCACCATCACCACGTCGGGATCTTGTCGCAAAATAGCCCGCAAGCCTCGTGCGAACGTCATTTCTACTTTGGGGTTTACATTGGTTTGGCCAATGCCGTCGATGAAGTATTCGATGGGGTCTTCGACCGTCATGATGTTGCGCTTGCGATCATTCAAGCGTCCCAAGGCGGCATACAGCGTGGTGGTTTTACCGGAGCCGGTGGGGCCAGTCACCAACAAGATGCCATGCGGGCGCTCAATCACACGCGCCATCACCGTTAAGGTTTCCGGCGCCATGCCTAGCTGCGCTAAATCTAAACGGCCCGCTTGTTTGTCGAGTAAGCGCAACACCACCCGCTCACCGTGGCCGGACGGAATGGTGGACACTCGCACATCCACCGCACGGCCCGCGATGCGCAACGATATGCGACCATCCTGAGGTAAGCGCTTTTCCGCGATGTCGAGCTTCGCCATCACCTTGATGCGCGACACGATCAGGGGCGTGAGCGCCCTGCTCTGCTCTAAGATTTCGCGCAGCACGCCATCGACGCGTAAACGCACCACGAGTCTATTTTCGAATGGCTCTACGTGGATATCGGAGGCATTCTGTTTAATGGCTTCGGTGAGCAAGGCATTAATTAAGCGAATAATCGGCGCGTCGTCTTGGGTTTCGAGTAGGTCTTCCGGTTCGGCCAGTTCTTGCGCAACGCTGGCGAGATCAAGCTCTTCGCCTAATTCATCCGCCACTTGCATGCTTTCCGCGCCGCCTTGCTCATAGACTTGGCGTAAGCGCGTCGCGAAATCGTCGTCATTCACACTTTCAAAGCGCACGGGTTCGCCTAGGAATCGCCGCACTTCTTGCATCGCAACGCGCCCAGCGGCCGGACCGCAAAACACGCTGACATGATCACCACTGCGCGAACCCACCAACACCTGGTGGCGCTTGGCGTAGGCATACGCCAGGCGGGCCGGTGCGCCACGCGG
Source organism: Gammaproteobacteria bacterium (assembly GCA_031416175.1). Lineage (GTDB taxonomy): Bacteria > Pseudomonadota > Gammaproteobacteria > S012-40 > S012-40 > JANOTC01. The sequence continues at coordinate 307 of JANOTC010000142.1, read as the reverse complement.
CAGCACGGGGGCGGCAACTGGCTCCACCGTTTCAGGAATAAGTGGCTCGTGATGAGTCGATTCCATGTTCATGTTAGCGCGTTCCCGCTCCACCCTTGTCCGAATCGGTTGACGCAGATGGACTCTTATTAACTTCATCGAACGGCGCCAGCAACGGTGAGCCCTTGCCCGGCAACAGTCCACTGCCGACCGCCTCATGTGATTCTAGCTCTAACGCACGCATATAGTTATATTTCCCGCCCGAAATACGGGTGGTGGTGGCGGCGTCACGAATAATCTGGGGTCGCAAGAAAACCAACAAATTGGT
>JANOTC010000141.1:0-18750 GCA_031416175.1 Gammaproteobacteria bacterium | reverse complement strand
TTGCACCTTGCGTTTCAAACCCGGCGCTGGCATCGCCTCGCAAATGAATCTGAATAAGCCGTTGATTAGTCGGCTGCTTAAATTGGGGCATGAAATCGACGGCATGATGTTTAATCCAGGTCGTGTAACATCGATGGATGTATTGCGCTGGCCAGGTGCATTGCAGGAATCCGAGCTGAATAGTGAGCAATTACACGCGCAAACATTGGCGCTAGTCGATGGAGTGTTGCAGGAACTCAACGATACCCGAGGGCGCGAAGGTGGGCGGATTAGCGAGGTCATCACGCAGCGCTGCTTTATCATGACCAACCTGATACCCCCCTGCACGTCAACGCATCCCCGAAGTATTGCACGTGCATCGAGAAAAACTGCTGTCGCGACTCGCCGAGGTGAGAGCTACTCTGGAGAGTGACCGCATCGAGCAAGAGTTGGTTCTCTTAGCACAGAAAATGGATGTTGAAGAGGAGTTGGACAGACTTTCAATGCATCTCGCTGAGATGTCACGCGTTTTAGGGCAAGCTGAACCAGTAGGCCGAAGGCTAGAGAATTACATCGCGAAGCGAATACATTAGGGTCGAAATCAGCGGACATTGAGATAACTCGCGCAGCGGTCGATATGAAGGTATTGATCGAGCAAATCCGTGAGCAAGTTCAAAACGTTGAGTAGGTAACCATGACTGCAACGCTGTTCATCATTGCTGCCCCGTCCGGCGCGGGTAAAACCTCGTTGGTCAAGGCGCTAATCAATTCTATTGATAATATTGTGGTGTCTGTCTCGCACACCACACGGGCCAAGCGGCCGGGCGAAAAGAATGGCATCGACTACCACTTTATCAGCCACGATGAATTTCATAAGATGGTCGAGTGCGACTAATTCCTTGAGCACGCCAAGGTTTTCGATCACTGTTACGGCACGTCGCGCCAATGGCTGTTAGACACCTTGCGCAAAGGCCAAGACGTTATCCTAGAAATTGATTGGCAAGGCGCTCGTCAAATCCGGCAAGCACTTGAAGGAACCCTCAGCACCTGTATTTTACCTCCCTCCCGCGCTTCCCTAGAGCAGCGCCTGCGTGGTCGAGGTACCGACGGCGAAGAGGTTATCGCTCGCCGCATGCGCGACGCAGTAAACGAAATGTCCCACTACAACGAAGCGGAATATTTGCTTGTTAACGATGATTTCGAAACGGCTTTGGATGAGTTAAAGACCATCGTCGCCGCGACAAGATTAAGGCTCGTGCCGCAGGCGGCGAAGCACAAGGAATTGTTGGCGGATTTGTTGCGTTGAATTGTATGGGTTCTAGTCGTCAGAGCCAACGCTCTTTGCCACGCGTTTTCCCGCATCCAAAGTCGTGTTACAGCGCAAGCTGGAAGCGCACCAAGAATGACTGCTCAATAAGTGCCTTTTTGTCCCCCTGATTTGGCGTGTTAGTTTTTGCCTTGGCAGCAAACGTATTCACCCAATTAAACATGACCCGGACCCCTTGTTCAAGATACCAATTTAGCCCCGCTGTTAGCGCGTAACCGCTATCCGAATATTGGCTGGCAGAAACCGCGCTCCAGCCGTCAAAAAGGCCGTTGGTGGTGAAAAAAGCAGAATCAGCATTAAACCAAGAATAACGCATGGCTAACTCGATCGCTCCAAAGTCGCCCCTCTCGACATCGACAGGAGACGCCACGCTCTGACTGCTAAAAAAACTGTTTTTGACAGCGCGTTGCTCACCAGTTAAAAAATAGCTGCCCATCAGATTGCCACCACTGAGTGCCGCGGAGCGGGTAAAATCAAAATTTGCGAACAGATATTCCAATTTAAGCATGCCAGGGCCGAACAAGGTTGTTACATCGACGCCGTAACGTGTGCGGGTATAGGTCTGGCCTGTTGGCCAAGTTGCTTTAAATAATGTGGTGCCGCTGGCAGTTTCAGTTGCATATTTAATGGAATCGCCTGCCGCGGCTGTTTGTTCACCAGTATTGAAGGAAAAGCCAAGCCAGTACTTGATATAATTGTCTTTGGGTGAAGCAATTACAGTACGCAAAACAAAATCCATCGAGTTATTGTTGTCCGCAACATTTTCAGCTGCGCCGTTAACAAAACCTGTGTCGTAAGCAAATCTTTCATTGTAGAGCTCGCCATGAAGAACAATGCCGCGATCAACACCCGAATTGTTGGCATTGGCCGCACCGCTATCCTCGATAAACTCTTGTGCCATTGATGATCCTTGTGCTTCGTTGCCAAACGGTGCGAAAAATTGACCGACTAATACTTGTGCAGGCTTAAAAAATTTATAGTTAATATAGGCATCTCTCAATGGAGTGCTGCTGGAAAAATCTACACTGAACTTGCCGTTATAAGTTGCACCCACCTCGCCAGTGACATCAACTCGCGCACGACGAACATCAGAAATTCTTTGATCGTCTTTGGTAAATAAGGTATCGCTAGGATAGGCGTGATAACGCAAATCGGTTTGCACTGATGTCACCGCCTTGACTTTGACGTCCGGCGCTTTGGCGAGTTTTTTCACTTCTAGTGCAGGTTCTGATGCTGCGGCTGGCAAGGATTGTTGAGCCAGAATGCGAGGTTGTGTTTCAGAGTCTTCTTTTGCCGAAAGCGGCGTAGATGTTGCGGAAACAATTAGAATAGCGGTAAACACCACCGGTTTGAACATTTGTTATCCTCGCTAAATACTACCCATCCTAAGGCAACTTGCTCCCACGAAAAATCCCGAGTGAAGCTTCCTATGCATCCAACCTAGGAACTTACGGGAAACTATTTTATTTAGTAGTCGTAGTATCCAGAGCGAAACATTTCGCCTGGATTTCGACGCGAAGTATTTTGCTTAGATAATTATTCTATGAAGGATAGTACAAAAGGTTGGGATGTCTACCAGATGACCAAAATTCTTTGTATAAAATTCGCGCAAGCCATTTTGCATTGCCGAATTCGTGGAAAACGATAAAATACGGGAATGCTTGCGTAAATTAGGCGTTGATTATGCGCAAGGATACGGTATTCACAAACCTGAGCCAATTGAAGCGTGGACACAGTGGACGCAGATCACTAAGAAAGCGAGTAACTCATAACGATTAGCAGGGCTTCGAAGCAGTATTAGTTGTGGAGGGCACTAAAAATATGAGCGCCCGCAATGTAAAGGCCGATCGCGGCACCCACAGAACTAAACAAAAACACTAATAGCACGCGCGCCACCCGATTGCGCCACCAACCCCTAACAGTCAGCGTGTCTTTACGTAACTGCGAGAAGTCGCCAACGTTAGGTTTTCGTAGCCATAACTCCACGGGTGCCGTGACCATGCCGACGCCCAATACTGGGTTAAGCGTTGTAAGCGGAGCTGCAATAAACGCACTGACCATTGTTAGCGGGTGCCCACCCGATATGGCGACGCCGGCAGCAGACAGTCCACCCGTGAGCAAAATCCAATCCAGCACTAAGGCCCAGCCAAGATCGGGGTTTTGTATAAAACCCGCGATAAAACCACCGACGATTAATAGCACGATGCTCCAAGGTATCAGTTTCGGCCAAAAGCTTGGCTCAGGAATCTTGGCGAATTCATGCAAGATCTCGCTAGGCGACGCCTTGGGATGGGACAGATAACGTTCTATGCCATTTAAATGTCCCGCGCCAATAACAGCTAATATATGGCGATAATTTCCCGTGTTTGCTTCCAGCGTTAAATGCGCCGCCATGAATTGATCGCGCTCATCAATGAGCGGTTCATACAAAGCGCGGTGATTTCCGGAAAAATCGGCTAAGGCTGTTTCCAGCATGTCGCCTTCTTTCAGCTTTTCAATTTGCGCTTCTGTGATTTTTTCGCGCGACGTGATACTGGAGAGTAACGTAGCCAGCAACGCGGCCCGTTTCCACCACGACACATTGCGATAGGTACGTTTTAGCGTTGCGCCAATTTCCCGATCAATCAGCAAAACAGCCAGATTACGCTCTGCCGCGCCACGAATAGCCGCTCGCATTTCCGCGCCAGGCTCAATACCCATCTGTTCGGCAATGCGCTGTTGATAGGCACCCAGCGCCAATTGCGCCGTGACCATGGTGGCCTTGCCTTGTCGAAACACCTTAAACAAATCCATTTTCGCCAGCGCATCCGGATTCACAATGACATTGTGGCGGTTGGCGCACAACTCAATGGCCACGGCGTCGAATTGGCCGGTCGCTAACAATTGTTCCACCGCTTCGGCACTGGCCCGGGAAACGTGCGCCGTGCCAAGAAGCGTTATTTGGGTATTGCCGATTTGCAGTGTGCGTTGCGGTTGTGCGTTCACTGATAGTTAGGCAGTTTCTACTTCGTTGTACAATTTCAAATTGGGTTCGGCTTTTTCTTTTGCGGCCAACTTTGGCGCGCCAAAAATCTCTTCCAAACGGCGAATAAAGCGCGCGAGTTCGGCGGTCATCAAGACAAAGTCCGCGTCAAAGAGCGCCGTGGGATCTTCGTTGCTATTGTCCGTCTCGTCTAAGATTCGATCTGAAAAGCGTACGCGTCGAACCGTCAGCGACTCATCTAAGACACAGTTCAAAGTATCGGCCCATTCAATGGCGAGCTTGACCGTTCGCTTGCCACTCACTAAATGTCCCTGCACTTCGTCGGCGTCTAGCGCTTGGCGTCGGCAGCGGGCAATTGCGCCGTCTTCGGAGAGGTCGCGCAGCTCACATTCGTCGCCGAGTGTGATGTCGCTTGGCACGTCGTTGCCCTGCACCCAGCGCGTGAAAATAGCATTGGCAGCGGTTTCAGGCGCGAACGGTTCGACAGGCAAGCTGCCCAATTGGACGCGGAGCTGGCCGATTAATTCCTCGGCGCTTTTGGCACTGGCAGTATCCACGACGATTAGATTGTCTTTCGGCGCAATATACGCGTAGCGATTGCTGGAACGCGTAAACGCGCGGGGCAATAAGTCCAGCATGATCTCATCGCGTAACGCCGCACGTTCTTTGCTGCGCAATTTTCGGCCACTTTCCGCTTGCAGCACCGCCATGCGTTCCTCCATCGCTTCACGTACGACGGAAGAGGGAATGACTCGCTCTTGCTTACGTAAACAAACCATGTGGTAGTTGCCCGTCGAGAAAAGAAAGCGCGGTTGTTCAATGCCGAGCGGGGGCACCCAGCCGATGGAAAAAGGTTGCAGCTTGCCGCACGGATGAAATTCGCCCGTTGCAAGCTTTCCTTCAATTTGCTCGGCGGATAAATCGAATGGTTTTGTAAAACGATAGACGGTGAGATTCTTAAACCACATTGCAAAGCCCTTGGCGCGAATTGGGTGCGTATTATAGCGTGATCAAGCGTTCAGATCGCGGGCGAAGTTTTCTCGGCATGGGTTGGCTCAAGGCTGGTTCTTGGTAAAGACGGACTATTTCGGCGACTATGGACGAAGTTGTCGTGAAATGAAGGTCATGATTATTCTTTTTTCTCAAATGGCGCGATTAACTGGCGAGTGATGTCAAACTCACCGTCAGTGGTCTCCATGAACCCGGTATAGGAGGCGTCTAGGGCTCGAATGGCAAATTGTTGGCTCGGATTATCCATCTTTAAATCTTGGAATGCGTTTTTCAGGCGTTTCAGAGTCGCATCGTCGACGTGTTTTGCTGCAGTGATGTTGTAGGGAGGCAGTTCCGGCGATGTATAAAGAGTATACAGTCCTTTTCCCTCGTACTTACGCGCAATGGCGTCTTTTAGAACTCCTGCGTGAAAATCTCCGATCATGACACTGCGTGCGATGTTGTCATACGGGCCAATAAACTCATACGCGCCTAGTTTTTCCAAGGGCATACCCGCATTTACCAACACCGCCTTCTGCAAGAGTGCCGCCTTCTCGCCAAAGGCGAAGCGTTTCCCAGCGAGATCGGCAATATTCTTAATTGGGCTTTCTTGTCGAACGACGATCATTAGCCGGAATGTGGCTTCCTTCCCGTTGACCGCTTTAACAACCAGTCTCGCCCCCCCCTTTTCATGCGCGTGAATGTATGCAACGGGAGAAAGGTAGGATATGTCGACGTTACCGCGTATGACGTCATCGACGGCGGACGTAATGTCGGGCGCCAATTTAAGAGAAACAGGCATACCCAACGATTGAGAAAGGTATTGTGTGAGGGGGGTTAGGCGACGATGCATTACGTTCGCACTGTCCGCCGCCACAGAACCGAGTCTGAGAGATTTGAGTGGTTCGGCATTCGTGTCGGGGCTAATTACCCAGGTCGCCAACACGATAAGCACAACTGCACAATGGCTTAACTTCACTACGATACCCTGATATGTACGATGTCGGGTCCAATTCACTATCCGCTTATCGGCAGCTAGGAGCGATTATTTAGCGAAGGGATTGTAATCAATTGTCGCTAACTGGCTAATTTTTTTGAGATATTCAAGTAGCGCCAGGGGCTATTCGTTTCCTGCTACGGTATTTTGCTGCTGGATGACATGTTCAAGGGAAGGTGGGGCGTTCGAGGTCGACGAGTTAAGTGGCAAATCCAGCGTCGACGCGACTTTTGCTGCCGTTGATGCTGAGTCACTCTCTGTTTCGGCCGTTGCTGCATCAACGTGCTGAGGTTCGGCAACTCCGACTTCAACATTATTTACCGTGGCCCTCTCGATAATCGAAATGTCCACATCATTGGCGCGGTGGGCTTGCTCCTCTTCCACGTGGGCGGCTACTGGGTGCGGAGGCTCATCGATTGTCGGGCCTGCGACCTTAACATGGTTCGGCGATGCCGCCACGATCGCTTTTGGCGGTAACGGTAACGATACGGCCATCACTTCGGTTGGCTTATCGGGCGCCAAGGCGGTGGTTGTGGGTAGCGGGGTGGCTTGGGTCAGCCGAGTTCGCAGATCACCAATTTGTGCCTGAAAAAGTGCTTCTTTGGCCATCCACGCGTTACGTTCGCGTCTAAGCTGGTTTAACTCGATGTCTAATTCGCCCACTTGAGTGGCCGACTCCTTGGCATTTCCGAGCGCGTCACGCAAAGCACTCACCAACGCTTCTTGGTTCTGCGTCTTGTCGGCCAATTCTTTTGCATTCTTGGCCAATAATTCGGACTGGACTTCTAAAGGATGATTACGGACGTCCTCGGCAGAAATAGCGCGCGCGACACGGAATAAGCGATATTCTTCGTCGAGCACGATCTGTTCGAGTGAGAGGTTTACCTTACCACCCAGCGAGGCCACTTCTTCTGTTACATGAAGCGCACGCTTAGCAGCGAAAAGCGCCTCATGGCTAATTTGTTCGATGGCTGCGCGGTTCTGAATATTGGCGCGAATGTACTCGTCGGCTTGCCGTAAAACCTCGGTTGCTTCTTTGAAGGTGATGGGCGCCAACTTCTCGCCGCCGCGATAGCTCACGCGCTTAATCGTTTCTTCTGCTTCGTGCAAGGCGTTGTACACCACCGTACGCGCTTCCAAGGCCTGAAGATCCGGGATTAAATTCTCGCGTGATCGTTTTGCATCGCTGTCTTGTCCGTTTTCTAATTTGCGAATAATTTGCCCCAGCCGCTCCACTAAACTGCCATATTCCCGACCGAATACTTTTGGCGCATTGAGCGCATCCAGGCGATCTTTTATTTCTAATTCAGGGCCCATGGCGACTTTCATATTCCGTGCGACGGTATCCGCGCTATAGAGCACCGCTTCGGCTAAGGCAACTTTCTGAACGACGGTTTCCCGAGGGCTGTTGGTGGCAAGAAATTCACGCGCCTGCGCCAATGCCTTGGCGGCGAGGTCGTAATGATCGGGGGCATAGAATTCGAGGCGGGACTGCTGGGCCTTGTTAAGTTGTTCGTTAACTTCTTTAATTGCTTCAATCGTGGTCATGCGGTCAAAACGGGCAATCGCGCCTTCGTCTGGTGCGAATTTCTCTATGTTAACTGCGCAGCCCGTGCAAGCCAGTAATGCTAGCAAAGGCCCTCGTATCCAACCTACTCGACGTCCCGCGTACATCATTGTGGATCCAGCTCAAGAAAACGGCGCTCGGAGAATGCGCTATTATAGGCTACCGTGGCTGACACACAAGAGCGCCGTATTTTTGGTAAGCCCTTGTTACGCAAGCACATTGATTTTTGGGTATAGTTGCTGCATTCGTTTGCACGCGCCGGGACTGGCTCGCCAGATGGATATTGCGGCTTTTTTATTGGGATTGCACATAGCGTTTTATGCAACATTACAGCTTTCTTGTTGATGGATTGCTCACCGGTGGGTGTATCGAACGCATTGAGGCTGTCGGCCTAGCGGTGGCTGGCGTTGCAGAACTCAAGGTGGACTATGCGACCGCGACCCTACAAGTGGCGGTGGAGTCCGATGATACTTTACCCGTCCTCATTTCTTCGTTGCGCCGAATCGGTTATTTGCTTAAACCTATTGGTGATGTTACCACGACTGATCTCGAACTGAGTGAACCTGATTCAGATCAGCTCAGAAATCGCGTTCGCGAACTTCTTGGCAACTTGACTGGCGTGACAAAAGTAGCGTTTCGCTCACATTCGCGGGCTGTTCGCGTTACCCATGCCGTCACGACTTCTGCGGTCACGTTAGTCTGCGCACTTAACAATAGTGGATTAAGTGGTCGCCTTGCTGATCATGAAACGCACGTATACGAACCTACCCTCGCCGACGGTCTCGTTGTTCTCAGCGGCGTTTTGGTGTTTTTTGGCGCCGTGTCTCAGGCATTTTTGCCTGGTATGTATGAACTGTCGGTGGGCGCTTACGCCCTTGCCCTCGCGCTCAATGCCTGGCCGCTATTCTATCGCGGACTTTATTTACCGATTATTAATCGACGAATTGAATCGAGCCTCGTTGTGCTGATTGTGATCGTGACAGCGGCGGCGGTCGGTTTGTGGATGGAAGCCAGTCTTTTGGCCGCCTGTTTTGGCGTGTTGCAATTTATTGAAAGGCGCGCAGTGCAATTGGTGCGTGACGCTCACCGTGGTTTGTTCCGAATGATGCCGGTGGTGGCGCGACTCTGGCAAAATGGCGTTGACTTAACAATTGATGTAAAGGAATTGCGTAAAGGTGACGTAGTGTCATTGAGCGCAGGCGAGTGTGTTGCGGTGGATGGCGTGGTGGTCGAGGGTCGCGCGACGCTAGACAGTAACGGTTTGCACAGTGAAAAACGCAACATTAATGTTACTTCCAACATGATGGTGAGCGCTGGTTATCGAGTACTTGAAGGTGAAATACGCGTTAGGGTAGAGCGCGCACTTGCTGAAAGCGTGCTTTCAACAGCCGTGGTCGGATTGGCGCTAGGATACAAAAAATGCGCGCCTATCGCGCAACGTCTTTCAGGTATATCTCAAGCTTTTGCTTATCTGTTATTGGCTTGCGGCATAGGCGTAATTGTTGCGAGCTTATTCCCAGAGTGGAGTGGCGTGTCGGCTGATTGGACCGAACGCGGCCTGGGGCTGGTCTTAATTGCGGGCGCCGCGCCCTTGTTATTGGCAGCGTCGCTGATTTTTTCTTCCGCCGGTGCCACCATGTTGCGTTGGGGTGTTTGGGTAAAGGACCCTATGTTTTGGCTAAAACTCTACAAGACAAAAACAGTTGTCATTGACAAAGCGGGCGTCGTGACGTTTGATCGACCTGAAGTGCAAGAAGTGGTTGCGTTGCAAGGTTCGCAAGTGAAAAGTTTGTTAAAGATTGCGGCAACGCTCGCGTCTTTGCGCGACTCATTGCGGTTTCGCGCCGTTTTAGATCGCGCCCAAATGCAAGGCATTCAGTCCGAGTCCGGCAAGAATGGCGAGTTGACAACAGACGGCGGTGTGGTCGCCACCATCAATGGCGAACGTTTCGCACTAGGACCCTATCGCACCATTCAGAGTTTGGGTTTGGATACGGCGCAAGTGGAGGCCAAACTGGGGCGTTGGGAAGCCGAAGGGGCGCATTCTTTATTGTTGGCGAACGACTCACGGGTTCTCGCCATTATTACGCTGCAAGATACAGTTCGTCCCTTAGCTGCCACTATCGTTGATGCGTTACATAACGCCGGTGTGGATCGCGTTGCCTTGTTGACGGACGAGAACAGTTGGGCCACGGCGAGTTTAGCTGAGCGCTTTGGTTTCGACGAAGCCAAAGGCGAACTGGAAGGTGACGAAAAACGTGCGTATGTAAATCGTCTTGTTAGCGAACACGGTGCGGACGGATTCTTGTGGGTGTCTAACTGCAACGTACCGATTGACCTGGTCGCGCACCCGTTACGTGTCACCACCGACGCCATGTCGCAACCGACACGTTTAATAGACTCGGATGTGGCGGTGTTGAGCGGGAATATTCGCGGAATTTCCAGTGCTGTGTCTTATGCCAAACAAGTGGTGCCACGGGTGTATTCCGTCGCCGCCGGTTACGCTTTCTACAAAGTTGTCATGATTGCGGCTGTCTTGATGGGCGGATTGGGTCTACCCAGTGTCGCCTTGTTAGAAGTCGTGTCGGTTTATGTTGTGTTCTCGGTGTCGCTGGGCTTGCTCGATTATGCACCAGAAGCCACCCCTGCGGAGGTTCCAGTTCAAATCAAGCCTGAGTCGAAGTCAGGGCGAGAGCCGCCGCGTGGGCATGTCCGAAGAATGGCGGCAGGATCTAAAGCCAGTCACGGCGTTTAGCTACGAGGCCCAGCGGGTTAACGTCACTAATACGGTTAAGCCTATCCAGAGCACGGTAGTGCGGCGGAGCAGGGCGAGGCCCAGCTCGATTCGAGTGATGGGGTCCGGCTGGATCGTCGAGTCCTGGCCAATGCCAGCACACACCAATAAGCGTTCATTCATGTCTGGCCAGCGCTCAACACAGCTGGGCGCGCCCTGGCTGCATCGGCTCATGCTTTCGACGAAATTGCCGGTGGCGGCATAGCCTAACACCAATAATCTGCTAGGAATCCAATTGAGCCAATAATGAAAACGCGTTGATTCGCGTTGGAACGGGCTGGCCGACTCGGGCGCGATTCCACGTGTTGAATGCTGGGTTAAGCTGGAAAGGCGGTACAACAACGCCCCCATCGGTCCAAGCACCGCAAACCAAAACATAACGGCGAATATCCGGTCATTGGCAATAACAAAAATATGCTCGCCTAGAATGGGCGCAATTTCGCTCGGTGGCGTATTTGCAAAATCTCTATCTAACAGTTTATTGGCATACCATCGGGCCGTGTCGTCTTGCTTTCCACGCACGGCGTCACAAAATGCGCGCGTTTCTTCGTAAAAACCCTTAGGGCCAAAACAATACAGTAATGTTAGACACGCGAAGGCAAAGCCAAGCAACGTCAAAGAATACAAAATCCACATGTAGAATAGTTGCAAGGCGAGTATGGGCGCGGCGAAAAGAACGAGAAGCATCAAGCGAATTTTCCACGTCGCGGTAGGACTAATGCGTGCCGTCAGCCACGCGCGAAAACGGCTAAACCAAGCGAATTTTCGGTAGCCGTCTAGCGAGCCTAAAAAGCGTTCCGCCATGAGGCAAATGACAAATACAAAAAGCGTCATGGAGCGAGTGAAGAGCGGAAGTGAAGGGGGCGCTTGTGCGTTGTCATGTCGTTACCGCCTTGCGATAACGCACCCAGTCGAACACGGGGCCGGGGTCGACCTTGCGCATGGGCGCGATATCGCTGTGGCCGACAATCGTGTCCCACGCCAGCAAGGGATACGCCGCCATCAGAGCTTTTGTCAGCGTGGCTAAGCTTTCATATTGCGCAGGCTCATAAGGGATGTGATCGGCGCCTTCGAGTTCAATGCCGATGGCAAAATCGTTACAGCGACTTCTTCCGCAAAACTCCGATTGGCCCGCATGCCACGCGCGTTTGTCAAATGGGACGAATTGGATCACGTTGCCATCTCGGCGTATGAGCGCGTGCGCGGACACGCGGACATTGGCAATGTCTTTAAAATACGGGTGAGCGTTTGGGTCCAGCGTGTTAGTAAACAAGGCTTCGATGTATGGCCCGCCGAAATGATTCGGTGGGAGGCTAATGCCATGTATAACTAACAAATCAATGGCGATGTCCGCCGGGCGTTCGTCAAAATTTGGCGAGGCGACGAACTGTGCGCCGTCTAACAGGCCGGTTTGTACTTCAACGCGCATGTCTTAAGTCTGCGGCTGACTGTGAGTATGCGTTGTGCCACTTGGGCCGTGTGCCACTTCACTTACTTGTACCGGCACCATATGCAAATTGCCGTGGCGCACACCGCGTGCCGCTATCATCATGTTAGCGAAATTACGAACCGCTTCGGTCGGGCCGCGTAGCGTGGCGACTTCCAAACAGTTATCGTGATCTAAATGCACGTGCATGGTCGCCAAGGTTAGTTCGTGATGATCGTGCTGTGCTGAAGTAATGCGTGCTGCTAGCTCACTCTCGTGGTGGTTGTAAACATAGGAGAGCGTGCCAACACAGTGACCGCTAGAGACCTTCGTTAACCGTTCCGCTTCGAGTTTTTCGCGAATAAGGTCACGCATGGCTTCAGATCGGTTCGAGTAGCCTTTCGCACGGATGTAATCGTCGAATTGCTTGGCCAAGCTGTCTTCGAGCGACATGGTAAAGCGTTCCATTTAGGCATCCAAAAAAGTGGGCGAAGCGACAGTTTACCCTAATTCCGTCGACTTATGCCTCATCCGAAGCGCTCGCGCCCTCTAAAAGCCGTTCGTGTTGTGACAAGCTCCGCAGTCCTTGTTGGTTATCTCATGTCCAGGCGATTTACCTTGCGCAATCAAACCATTGTGGCAGCTCGTGCAGGTGCCGGTAATTTGGGAGTGATCCATGCGGATCGTTCGGAATGTTGTGGTCGAATGGCAGTTTTTGCAGGCATTCGTGGTGGGGGGGTGCGTTGGTGCTTTTCCAGTCGCCGCAACGCCATTATGGCAAACGTCGCAACTCCCACGCACTTGCGTGTGATCAACGCGCAAGGCAGGTGTGAAGGTTGCGCTGGTATGGCAGGCATTACACACATCGGTGGTCGCCACATGGGTTGCCGATTTTCCCCGTGCATTGGTGCCGTTGTGGCAGCTAACACACCCAGCCGTAATGAGGCTGTGGTCCGGCTTAATTGCCGGTACAAACGCAACGGTTGTATGACAAGCCGTGCAGGACGTCCCCGCCGTGCTAACGTGAGTTGGGCCTTGCCCTTGTGCCAGTGTGCCGTTGTGACAACTCTCGCATACGCCAAGGACTTCGTTGTGGTCCATGGTTGCCACTGGGCTCCAGGCTGACGTTGAATGACACGCTGTACAACGATTGGTCGTTGACGGGTGGCTAAGGGGCTTTGAGACGGTCGCCGAACCACCGGGAATATGACACTGTTCGCATGAACCCAGCACGTTGGCGTGGTCCACGCGTCTAACTGGCGACCAGGCTGTTGCAGAGGGTGGGCTGATGTGGCAGGCGTCACACGTATTCGTTGTTAGTGGGTGATTGAGTGTTTTGCCCGTTGCGCTTCGGCCATTATGACAAGTTGAGCATGTGCCAAATATTTCCGTATGGTCCACCGTGCGCACGGGAGAGAAGGCGGACGTAGTGTGGCATTTGTCGCATAAATTGGAGCTGGCAATGTGGCTCGCGCCTTTGCCAATAATCGTGCCCGTGGTGCCGTTATGGCAATCAAAGCATGAGCCTTGGACTTGTGTGTGATCGACCCCAGAAATGGCCAGAAACGTGGCAGGCGACGGGTTGTGACATTTTTCGCATAAGTCGCTGCTCACGATGTGATTGGTCGGTTTGCCTTTTGCGATGGTATTGTTATGGCATTCCACGCACGGCTGGCCACCTAAGTTTTGGTGATCGGGTGCGGCGGACTGCCAATTCAACGTGCTGTGGCACGTTTTGCAATTAGCCTGTGTTGGAATGTGCGTGGCCGGTTTAGTTGTAATGGTTGGGCGCGACCCACCGTGACAATCAATGCATTCGCCAATGACTTGGGTATGGTCAACGCGGGTCGCTGGGATAAACTGTGTTGTGCTATGGCAGGCGTCACAGACGTCGGTTGCTGGAATATGGGTGGCGCCTTGTGCAGTAGCGAAATTGCCGCTATGGCACGTCGCGCAGCTGGAGGAGAGCACTTCGTTGTGATCCACCGTGCGAACGGGGGTCCATGAGCGAGGCGAGGTATAATGGCATGCACTGCAACGGTCCGTCGTAGAGGGGTGCAAACTTGATGGGCCTCGGGCTAATGTGTTGTTGTGGCAGTCTCCGCAGGCACCCAATACTTGGGTATGGTCAACAGACGTCAAGTTTTTCCACGTCCCAGAGTTGCCTCTAGGCGGCAAGTGGCAGGCGTCGCACGCGCGGGTACTCGGGATATGATTCGCAAGTCGGCCACTCGCACTGCTGCCATTGTGACAGCTCGCGCAACCCCCGCTAAACACTTGGCTGTGGTCAAGGAAGCGCAGTAAGGGTATCCAATGCAGGGGGCTATGGCAGGCCTCACAAAGATCCGTGGTCGCTGGATGATACGTTGGTTTGCCTGCGGCGGCGGTAATGCTACCCGAGGTGTGGCAGCTCAGGCATGTTCCGTTAATTTCATCATGATTTACACTTACTTCGGCTCGAAAAGAGATCACGCCGTGACACGCGCTACAACGATTGCTCGTGGCAGGGTGTGTGGCTGATTTTCCTTTCATTAGGTTAGGACGATTGCCGTTGTGGCAACTAACGCAATCGCCTACGGTCTGTGCATGACTAAAAGTGGGACGCAGCTTGAATGTTGACGTGACATGGCAAGCACCGCACAGGTTGGTTGAGGCAATATGATTCGTCGGTTTGGACGTTAGAACACCGCGAACGGTGCTGACATTGCCAGTATGACAATTTTCACACGTCGCACTCACTTGGCCATGGTCCATAAGCCAGGGCCGCCACGCGAGTGGCGAATGGCACGATTCGCAACTGGTTGACGTAATAAGATGAGTGGATGACTTGGGCGTGGCTGTAATGCCGTCGTGGCATCCGGAACAGCCGCTCTTAAGTAATCCGTGGTCAGTCGGAAGTGCAAGCGAAATAGTGCCGGTTGCTTTTCCGCGGGCCGTCGCCAGAATATTATCAAATTGGCTAGAACGTTCTTCAATAGGTGGAAGCCAGGCATGGATTGTGTGGCATGAGTCGCACGCCGCTGACGCATGTGCTGGATGTTGATGTGGGGTGCCTTGTGCAATGCTACCGTTATGGCAGCGCGAGCAGGCCAAATCTAACTGGTTGTGTTCAATTTTTACAGGCCGCCACCCGACGGAGTTGTGGCAACTCGCACAATCTAACGAAGAAGGGAGATGGGACGCCGTTTTTCCCGGTGCCTGGCCGCCATCATGGCAATCCTGGCACGGCATATCTGCCGCGTTGCTATGCAACGCAGCGAAATCTGCGGCTGCGGCTTGTTGATTGAACAGAACGACGCCGACAAACGTAAACCAAAGCCATGCGCTGGCCAAAAGTACGTTGGTTACTCGCCGAATTGGATAGCTAAACCCAAATTTTGGCGCTATACGCCGTCCTGGCGACATTGTCTCCACCCTCACTCCCTCCCCCGATACCCACTCTCCGTGGTTTTTTTTACTCATGCCAGCGAACCTGCGCCTTATTTACAGCGAGTTCATTTTCTTCTATTTAGCACTGCCCAAAGTGTAGCCGACACTCGCCGAAATTACCAGGTCGGATGCGTGTGACAAGCGCCACAATCTTGCGTTACGGGATCGTGACCCGCAGGCAGCAGATGGCATGTGGCACAGGTACCCAACACCTGACTATGGTCGACCCTGATCGCAGGAATAAACGTCACAGTTGAGTGACAAGCGGAACACAAAGCCGTGGTTTGTGCATGCAGTGGTGAGCGTCCCAGCGCCATTACGCCGTTATGGCATGTGGCGCAAACGCCCAATACGTCATTGTGGTCAACGGTAAAGGTAGGGTTCCATGTACTTGTTAAATGGCAATTGCCGCAGCGGTCTGTCGTGGCTGGATGGCTTGGCGATTTGCGCGCGTATTGGGCTCCTCGCCCATGACACGAGGCGCAGCCATCAAAGATTTGATTGTGGTCAACCCTAACCACGGGCGACCACGCTCGCGCCGCGGGCGGCGTTGCGTGACAGGCGTCACAACGGTCAGAGGTTGACGGATGCCGAGGCGACTTTCCAGCGGCGATCGCGCCATTATGGCAGCTGCTGCACGAACCGAACATTTCGTTGTGGTCTAGGCTAATGACGGGCTTGAAGGCGATAACAATATGGCATTTATCACACAGGTTGGAGGTGGCCACGTGACTGATGCTCATGCTCGCGATGGTTTTGTAAAAACCATTGTGGCAATCAAAGCAGGTGCCGAGTGTTTCTGAATGGGGAATCGGGTTGCGTAACGTCGTCCAGGCCGTCGTGGTGTGGCAGGAATTGCAGGCGTCGGTCGATTTGATGTGGTTGGCCGATTTTCCGTTGGCTATATTGCCGTTGGTATTGTGACAGTCAGTGCAGGGTCCGCGCACTTGGGCATGATCCACGGTCGTGATGGTTGTCCAGGGAGTGGGTGAAACGGCGTGACATTTTTCGCATAAATCACTGGATGCAATGTGACCTGCAGGTTTGCCCTTGGCAATGGTAGTGTTATGGCAGCTAACGCACGCTTGAGCGCCGACCGGTTTGTGGTCAAATGTCACCGGCGACCACGCCTTCACGGTGTGGCAAACATCGCAATTTGCTTGGGTCGCAATATGCGTGGCGGGCTTTGTGACAATACGTGGCCGACCGCCACCGTGACAGTCGGCGCATTTTCCTATCACTTGTGTATGGTCAACCCGAAGCGCCGGAACAAACCCAGTGGTGCCATGACAGGCGTCACACTTGTCTGTCGTTGGAATGTGGCTCGGTCCTTGGGTAGTGGCCAGGTTGCTTGAATGGCAACTTCCGCAACTGGATACCAGCACTTCATTGTGGTCGACTATTTTAAAGGGTATCCAAGGGGCTGGCGCGACATTGTGGCAAGCGTCGCAACGATTTGTTGTGGGTGAGTGGGTCGGACTCTTCCCTTTCGCCGCTTTGCTATTATGGCAGTTGCTGCAAGCCCCTAACACTTGACTGTGATCAATTTTGCCGATGGTTTTCCACGTCGTTGCGCTCGTTGCGGGCGCCACGTGGCATGCATCACACAAGCGCGTGGAAAGAATGTGGGTTGCCGTTTTGCCGATAGCGTTGCTGCCGTTATGACAGCTATTACAGTTCCCTGCAGTCACTTGAGTATGGTCAACCTTTTTAAGTGGCAGCCAACCGGTAGTTGTGTGGCATGCCTCGCAAAGGTCAGACGTAGGTGGATGAAAGCCAGGCTTGCCGGCCGTCGTGGTACTGGCCGGGAAGTGACATGACAGACACGTGGCAGTTGTTTCTATGTGATTGAACGTAATGCCTGCGCGAAATGAAATGACGCCGTGGCATGCCGCACAATTGTCAGACATCTGAATGTGGCTAACGGGCTTGCCGCGCATTAACAGGGCATTGCCGCCGTCATGGCAACTGACGCAGGTTCCGAGCGTTTCGCTGTGGCTGAACTTTGGGCGAACCGCCCAAGTACTTGTCACGTGACAGGCGACGCAATTATCTTTAGTGGCAATATGTGTTGTGGGTTTTGAAGAATTGATACCCTTAGACGTGCTTGCCGTTCCGTTGTGACACTGTATACACGTGCCAATAAGTTGCGTGTGATCCATACTTGCGGGTTTGAATGCCAAAACGGAGTGACAGTTCTCGCAGAACAAGGTGCTAGGGATGTGTCCCGGATTAATGTTGGTGGCTGCGACACCATTGTGGCAAATGGCGCATCCCGTTCTTAGCGTCGAATGATTCGTTGGAAGCGGATTCCCCGTTGAGCCAACAACACGAGCCGAGAGTTTTCCGCGCGCGACGCTTAGGGATTCCGTTTCGGGGTCAATGTCTTCGGCGGCCAAGGCAGGAATCCAGGCGAATGCCGTGTGACACGATTCGCAGGCTAAATGACTGGCTACATGATGCAAAGGCACGCCCTTGACGAGTTCATTGTTATGGCAGCGGGCGCATGTTAGATCGAACGTGTTGTGATCCACGCGCGCAGGCAGCCATGCACTGGATGTGTGGCAGCTTGAGCATTCGGCTTGAGTGGGAATGTGATTGATCGGCTGAGCTGGCGCTTTTTGCCCATTGTGGCAGCGCGTGCAGGTTGAATTTTCTTGGTCTTGGTGGGTATAAATGGCGTTATTGGCGGATGCGATACGCGTGCTACTGCACAGGAAACTGGCACAGATAAGGAAGAAGAATAGCGCATACCGGCTACCGAGCCGAATTCGGCGGCGTTCTGAAGCAAGATCGTGACGCTGGTTGGCGTCCATTGAGGATGGCTTCATATCCGAACTCCCCTGTGTCGCGCCAGTGGCGCTACTTTTTCTTGGTTTTGCCCCGATAGGCGATGTTTGCGCTTAATTAGGTTCACCTAATTCCTTGGTCGTTTTTTGTCCCTTTTGCAAGAGTGGCATAGCAACCTGAAATCTAGTTTAATTTTTGCCTGGCGATGTTAGGGTATGTCCTATTTCATTTTCTTGCCGAGTTTTGCCCCCTTTGGTGCTCGCCATTCGAGCGCACCTATGTCGCACTGCGCCTGCTTAGTCTTTTCGGAGACTGGGCGAGGGGCGTCGAAATAATCCACCGTGAGTGGTGTACCGTCAAATCCTAAGCAACCAAGCGGATTGCCTCCATCAATGGCGACGCTAGTGGGCGTTAGGCTGGGTATTACATCCGTTTTCTTCCAAAGTATTTGATTCAAAATGGGCTTCT
>JANOTC010000140.1:0-1970 GCA_031416175.1 Gammaproteobacteria bacterium | reverse complement strand
TGCGGTGTCCGTTAACGGGCAGCCACCGAACATCCTTTCTGAAGACGCACGTATTCCACCCGGACCCGCTCGGCGTCTGGAGAAACAGGACAAATTACTCAGCTATACCGTCGAGGATAAAGATAAAACCTTGCGTTTTTGCGTAGTCGGCTCGGATGACTTTGAACGACTCGCCCGCCGCACAGCGATCTTGTCGACTTCGTGGGACACACTGCCTGCCACCAATTGCCAGCAAGTGAAATAGGTGCTGCTGTGACGCGCTTATTGGCTTTGATAATAGTTAGACACTTGTTTTGAGTTTTAGCACGGATGGTGACTTGAGAACAAGAGCCGAGCGGATTGGGGAGTTGCTGCACCAATACGCTTGGCTGTGGCGCCCCATTGCTTACAAAGAACCCACGCCTCGCTGGGTAGAGCGCGCGCCTGCACTTACCGCAGAATTGGGAAGCTTGAACGACGCACAGTTACAGGTGCTTTCATCTAACGACAGCGCACTGACAGAATTGATGACTCGCCATATCCCAGAACTGCATGAGTTATGGGCATTGTCTGAATTACCTAAGTCGCTTAGTAGTTCAGCATTGACGGCAGAGTTCACCGTCGACGCGCCGTTTATTCGCGACATCCCAGGCCGGAAATGGGAACAAATTGACGCATTTGCACGCGCCACAAGTCACGCCAACATGCCAGTTCTGGATTGGTGTGGTGGCAAAGGCCATTTGGGACGATTATTGGCGCGCGCCTGGCAGTGCTCAGTCACGACGTTAGAACGCGACGCGGATCTGTGCGCACAGGGTGCCGCTTTAGCGAGCAAGACTAAACAAACCCAAAACTTTGTTGCACTCGACGTCATGAGTCTCGATGCTGAAACATTTCTACAGAATCGTCACGGTGTCGCCCTACACGCCTGCGGCGAATTGCACCGGCAACTGGTCCGCGCAACGGTCAGCTCTCAAGCGGCGGCACTTGATCTGTCACCATGTTGTTATTACCACCAAGCCAACGACCTTTTCGAGCCGCTCAGCGTTAAGACTCTGCTCCAACTAACACGCGATGATTTACGCTTGGCAGTGACAGAAACAGTGACCAGCAGTGCCCGCGTTATCCGCCTGCGCGACCAAGAAATGGCCTGGAAATTGGGCTACGATTTACTGCGCCGCCATCTTGAGCAGCAAGACATCTACAGACCACAAAAGCCCATCCCGAAAGCCTGGCTGTCGCTCACATTCAAGGCATTTTGTGGGATGCTCGCTGAACGAGAACATCGTGCGTTAGCCGATGAAGTGGACTGGGCCGACTACGAGCAACAAGGGTGGCGACGGCAACGAGAAACCATGCGCTATTCGCTCGCGCGCTTAGCCTTTCGACGTTCAATCGAAGTTTTTTTGGCCTATGATTTGGTGCATTATTTAGGTCGCCACAATTACGCAGTTCAGGTGAAAACGTTTTGCGCGCGCAGTGTGACTCCACGTAATATTCTAATTTCCGCGCGGCGAATTGTGCGTACGTGATTGGATACGAGACCGATGAATGAATTTGACCCGTCATTGAATTCAAGCGGCGAGCCGCAGGAAGAGAACGACTTCCTCGCCTCACACATAGATCTGCTTTGCGACAGCTATCGGCGCGTCACGGGGCGAGAATTAATCGCAACCCACAGCAGCTCACGCGCGCGCGCGCACGCAATTTGGCTTGCGCCGTTTATCGTGGCCTCGCACGGCACTCAAGCCGACCCCATTTTCAATTACGCCAACCGTAGCGCCCTCGCCTTGTGGGAAATGGATTGGACCACGTTTACGCAACTCCCTTCCCGCTATAGCGCAGAACCTGTTGCACGGGAAGAGCGCGAGCGACTTCTTGCGGCCGTCACAGCCCACGGATTTATCGACAATTACAGTGGTGTGCGCGTGACCGCCAGCGGTCGTCGCTTTCGAATCGAACACGCAACGGTATGGAATTTAATCGACGCG
>JANOTC010000139.1:0-4561 GCA_031416175.1 Gammaproteobacteria bacterium | reverse complement strand
CGATGCGGACCTTCAAAAAATACTAAAGTGCGCATCTCTCGGGCCAATTCGGAAAGACGTTGTTTGCGACCGTGACCCTTCGCCGGTAAAAATCCTTCGAAAATAAAGCGATCCGTTGGCAAGCCGCTCACAGACAGCGCCGCGATAACACTGCTTGGGCCAGGAATAGGCGACACAGCCAGGCCGACCGCGTGGGCTTCGCGCACCAGCACATAGCCTGGATCGCTAATGAGTGGCGTACCCGCATCGGAAATCAGCGCCAAGCGTGCGCCACCCGCCAGACGTTCGCACACTTCGCCCGCCACCGCGCGTTCATTGTGGTCGTGCAAGGCGTGGCAAGGCGGCTTAATGCCGTAGTGGTGCAGCAGCGGCCCGCTGTGGCGGGTGTCCTCGGCATAAATAATGTCGACCGAATTGAGCACCTCAATCGCCCGTGCGGACATGTCGCCCAGGTTGCCCAGGGGCGTGGCTACAATATAAAGTTTACCGCGCGGATTTGACACTGTAGTCTCCCAAAATCATACTTCCTCACTTGTTTGTCGCTGCGGTTTGTTTTGACTATGCGTCGCCACGCTCTTATTACTTTTCTTTTGCCGCTGGCTATTCTCAGCTGCGCGTCTACTGAACGCAACCCGCGCGGCCAATTGGCGAGCGCGGATTCCGATGTACGCGAGGCGCCGGGCAGCTACCTGCAAGGCGCCTTAGAGCAGGCACAGCGCTTAGAGGCGACGGGCCAGTGGGTCGCTGCCGCGCTGTCATACACGAAGCTTTCAACGCTATCGCCGCCGCCACGACGGCAAGTGTACGCCTTGCGGGCGGCAAATTTGCTTCAACGCGGAAATATGAGCGCGCAAGCGAAGCAAACTATTGCCGACACGGATTGGTCGACCGCAGATCCCGATACTCAATTTGAGCGCGTTTTATTCAGTGCGCGTTTGGCACTGGCCGAGCGCGATGCGAAATCGGCCCTGGATGTCCTGGCTGGATTGGAAGTGACGCCGCAGTTGTCAGCCGTGCAAAAAATCGAGTACCGCAGTCTGCGCATTCGTGCGTTTGATATGGTGGCAGATTATGCCGCGTCACTGAATGAGCACGTTTCGATTGAAGGCTTGTTCGTTAGTGAGAACGATGTAAATCTCAATCAACAAGCGATAGCTGCGCTTTTACCTACAATACCCGAAGAAACGCTTACGCTGATCGCGGCGACATCGTTGGCGCCAGAAACGCGCGGCTGGGCTGAGTTAGGCTTGGCGCTGCGGCAACGCACAGATCGGGCAAGCTTGACGGCAGCGATTGCCGAATGGCGTAGCCGCAATCAGATGCACCCGATTACGGCAACAACGCTTGCCTCCCTCGCGCCAACGAGTCCAGACCGATTGTCTGCCATTGCGAGTATCGGTTTGCTTTTACCCTCGGACGGTCCAACGGCGGTTTCAGCTGTGGCGGTGCGCGATGGCTTTTTAGCCGCTTATTACACGTTGAATAGCCCTAACGTAAAACCCAACATAAAAGTCTACAACACGGGGCCAAGTGGCGAAAACGTGTTAGCCGCTTATCGACAGGCGGTGAGTGAAGGTGTGTCCATTGTCGTGGGACCGTTGCACAAGTCGGCAGTTGAAGCCTTGGCGGGTTTAGGCCGCTTGCCGGTGCCGACGCTGGCGTTGAACGAGATTTCGCCTACGCTTGCGCGCGTAGAAAATCTATTTCAATTTAGCTTGTCGCCGGACAACGAAGCGCGACAAGTGGCTGAGAGGGCGTGGGCCGATGGCGCCACGCAAGCGGTTATGCTTTATCCGAACGGTGCCTGGGGTGAACGCGTGTCGAACGCGTTTCGGCAACGTTGGCAGCAACTCGGTGGCGTCATCAATGCCTCCGAAATATATCAGACGGAGAAGAGTGAATACTCGACGCCTTTGAAAAAGGTGTTAGGCATTGAAGACAGCGCCAATCGGCTTAAAGCGTTAGCGAATGTCATTCAAACCAAGCCGAAATTCGAGCCAAGATTGCGTCGCGATATAGAATTTATTTTCATGGCCGCGTACCCGCTGGCGGCGCGACAAATCATGCCGCAACTTGCGTTTCATCAGGCAACACATATTCCCGTTTATGCCACGTCACACACATTTTCGGGTTCGGCGGACAAGAAAGCCGATTCCGATCTCGGCGGTGTTATTGTCGGTGACATGCCTTGGACCTTGTTGCCGAGCGTGGGATCGCAACCTGTGCGTGACAAAGTGGTGTCGAATTGGAAAGGCAATTTGGAACAACAATCGCGGCTCTATGCACTCGGCGTCGACGCGTATAACGTGCTGCCGTATCTGGGTTGGTTGCAAGGCAATCCTAGCGCGCGTTGGCAAGGTGTTACTGGCATTCTCGCGTTAGATGAAACGAACCATGTCACGCGTCAATTGACCTGGGCAAAGTTTGTTTCAGGTTTACCCAAGCCACTTAGCAGTGTGACGTCCGCGCCTGATGCTCTGCCCGCGCCATGAAAACGCCACCCGGCGTGATTGGAAAGCAAGCTGAGGATTGGGCGCTCGCGTATTTATTAGAGCAAGGTTGTACGCTGATCGAGCGCAATTTTAGTTGGCGCGGTGGCGAGTTGGATTTAATTGTGCAGGACGGTGAGTACACCGTTTTCGTCGAAGTACGCTTTCGAAAGAATACGAATTTTGGCCTGCCCCAAGAAACACTCGATTATAAAAAACGCGCGAGACTGATCGCCACCTCCCGAATTTATTTGCAGAATCACCGCGACGCGGCGAAGAATCCGAGCCGTTTTGATGTCATAGCAATCACTCTGCGTGATGCAAAGCCGCACGTGGAGTGGATACGTAACGCTTTAGAGGGTTGAATTCGCATGAAACGACTAATTGCTATTCCGTTGTTGGCGGTCATTGTCGCCAGCAGCGGTTGCGCGGCCGCATTGATTGGTGGTGCACTGGGCGCGGGTGCCTATGTTGCGATGGACCGCCGTAATGTCTCGCAAGTCTTGACCGACCAAAAAATTGAGCTTGGGCTTACCGATCAAATTTACCACACGGACGACGTGCCGCCCGATGTGCATGTGAGCGTGACCTCGTATAACGGATTGGTGTTATTAACTGGCGAAGTACCGCGTGTTGAAGTTCAACAACGCGTGATTGAGCTTGCTCGCGCGACGGCCAATGTGCGTGATGTCTACAACCAAGTGACCATCGGCCCCAGTTTGTCTTTAGGTGCGCGCAATCGTGATTCCTGGTTAACGTCACAAGTTAAAGCCAAGCTCATCGCACATCGTGGTGTGTTAACCCGAGTGAAGGTGATATCGAATGACGGTGCGGTATATTTGTTAGGTTTGTCAGACCAAGCCGAGGCGACGGAGGCGTATCAAGTGGCCAGCAGAATCGAAGGTGTGAACAAAGTTATTCCTGTGTTTGAAATTGGCGCGCCCGTCGAGCCCAAGGCGCCCATCGTTGCACCCGTAGCAATACGGCCCATTGCCACGCCTGTCACGCCTGTAACGAAGTTGCCGGAAAAGCCTGCGCCAGCTACGGCGACGGAAGACGGCGGCGATGATATTAAAATGGTGCCATACTTGCTTCAGCCACCGATAAAAACGCCTAATGACAAGTAGTCGTCCGCTCAATAACGCGTTGCTTTCTGCGTTAACAGCGATTGTAGGCGAAGATAATATTCTGTCCAGCGCGGAAGAATGTTGGGCCTATGGTTATGACAATAGTCGCCGTCACGCGTTGCCCGATGCTGTCGTATTTCCGGTAAATACCGATCACGTTGCACGAATCATGTCGCTTTGTTATGAGCAGGCTATCCCCGTTGTTGCGCGTGGGCGTGGAACAGGCACCACGGGTGCGACCGTACCATTGCGAGGCGGGGTAGTCGTCGGCTTTGAACGTATGAATCGGATTGTCAAAATTGACCCTGACAATCGCGCCGTGGTGGTCGAGCCGGGCGTGACAAATCAAGCCGTGCAGGACGCCGTGGCGCCTCTCGGTTTCTTTTGGCCACCCGATCCTACCAGTGCCGCGTTTTGCACCGTGGGCGGAAATCTTGCCTACAATTCCGCCGGACCGCGTGCCGTAAAATACGGGACACCGCGTGAAAACGTGTTAGGTTTACGTGCGGTAACAGGGCGCGGCGAAATCATTCGCACTGGCACCTACACAACCAAAGGCGTCGTCGGCTACGATTTAACTCGACTCATTATCGGCTCGGAAGGCACGCTCGCACTCATAACAGAAGCCACGCTTAAACTCACGCCGCTGGCAGAAACCAAACGCATCATGCAAGCGACCTATCGCAGCATAGGCGGTGCCGCACGCGCCGTAGCCTCTATCATGGCGCAACCGATTACACCGTGCGCACTTGAATTTATCGACGGCAAAGCGATTGAAATGGTGCGCAACTACTCGCAGGCAGATTTGCCGCGCGAGGCCGGTGCGATGCTAATGATCGAAGTGGATGGCCCTCTCGCTGGCATTGACCAATCAATTGCCCGCGTCAGCCAAGCCGCCACTAACAGTGACTTGATCGAAATCAAGGAAGCGCACACACCGGAACA
>JANOTC010000138.1:0-4918 GCA_031416175.1 Gammaproteobacteria bacterium | reverse complement strand
GGAATATCACAGTGCACAGAACGAAGAGCGCATAAAACTGTCTACGAGTCACAGATGGAACAACGTATGTCAACATGGAAGCCAGCCCCCCTTAAGAATTTTCTTTATGGGCTGACTTTAGCACGGGCATAACAACTGTGCAACAATGATTAACTCTGTCTTGCCTCTGCCAGTCTCGGGAAATGAATCGGGTGTTTCGGAAAAAATATCGTGCTCGCGAGCCAGGGCGCGTAACGCATTAACTAAACACAAATCATCGACCTGGCTGCTACGTTTTGGCGCATAGGCGAAATCTGTTAAACTCCCAAATTATTCGTCGGCCAAGGCCGGTTTTGCGGTATGGCCGCTTAACACGCCCGCCATTACGCATCCCTCGCGAATACGAACTCAATCAATATTTGGAGCGCTGTAACACAGCAATTTAAGAACGGTTCCACATGTCCCCTGACGATATCTTACTCACCGCCCTAATTTTCGCCGCCGCCCTCCTCTACTCCTCCGTCGGCCATGGCGGCGCATCGGGTTATCTCGCCGCGATGGCTTTGATTGGCGTCTCCGCCAGCGTCATGAAGCCCACCGCGTTGACGCTCAACATTCTGGTCGCGCTCATTGCCTTCATCAAATACTACCGAGTCGGGGCCTTTTCCTGGTCTTTGTTTTGGCCCTTTGCCATCGCTTCCGTGCCTTTAGCCTTCCTCGGCGGCATGCTTACCCTGCCGGGGCATCTCTACAAGCCGCTGGTCGGCGTCATCCTGATTTACGCCGCCTGGCGTTCGTTCCGCACGGCCAGCGTGAAGGTGACTGCGACTCAAGCGCGACCCAAAATGCCTTTGCTGCTTGGCTCAGGTGCCGTACTCGGCTTTTTGTCCGGCCTTACCGGCGTCGGCGGCGGAATTTTCCTTAGCCCGCTGCTTTTGTTCCTGCGTTGCGCAGACATCAAGGTCATTTCCGGGGTCGCGGCTGCCTTTATCCTGGTCAATTCCAGTGCCGGGCTGCTCGGCTCCATTGCCACCCTTCCCACATTGCCTGCTGCCCTGCCTTACTGGGCCATCGCGGCGCTGGTTGGTGGATTCATTGGCTCCGAATACGGAAGCAGGCGCTTCGGCAACCCCACTATCCAAAAAATCCTGGCACTCGTGCTTGCCATCGCTGGGGTGAAAATGATTTTAACTGCCTAGTTTTTTCGCGTGAGAAGAATGCGATATCATATCGCACCTACTTTCCAACCCTTATTTGAGCGAAGAGCAGTCCGCTTTTCTCATTCTTACCCCAGGAGCTGCGGATGTCCGTCTCTGAAATTACAATAACCCAGCCCGACGACTGGCATCTCCACCTGCGTGATGGCGATTTACTCGCCGCCGTCGTGGGCCACACAGCACAGCAGTTTGGGCGCGCTGTCGTGATGCCCAACTTAGCGCCACCCGTCGTCACCGTTGAGCAGGCAGAAGGCTATCGACAACGCATTCTGGATTGCCTACCCGACAAAACGCTTTTCAATCCCTTGATGACGCTTTACCTCACCAACAAAACGGCCGCCTCGGAAATTGCCCGCGCTGTTGCGAGTCCTTACGTGGTAGGCGTCAAATTGTATCCCGCTGGCGCCACCACCAATTCCGCGTCAGGTGTAACAGATATTGAACAAACCTTCCCCGCCTTGGAGGCCATGCAGGAATTCGGTTTGCCATTGTTAGTGCATGGCGAAGTCACTGATTCTAGCGTCGACGTTTTCGACCGTGAAGCGGTTTATATCGAGCGTGTGTTGCTGCCCCTTTGCAAGCGGTTTCCGCGCTTACGTATAGTGTTAGAGCACATCACTACACGCGAAGGTATTGACTTCGTTATCGCCATGCCAGCGAACGTGGCCGGCACCCTAACAGCGCATCACTTGCTCATGAATCGCAACGCCTTATTCACCGGCGGCATACGCCCACACCACTATTGTTTGCCTGTACTCAAGCGCGAACAACACCGCCTCGCCCTCCTCGCGGCCGCCACGGGCGGTAATCCGAAGTTTTTTCTCGGTACCGACAGCGCACCCCACGCCAAATCGAAAAAGGAAACCGTGTGCGGTTGCGCGGGCATGTACACCGCTCACGCTGCCATGGAACTCTACGCAGAAGCCTTTGAGCAAGCCGACGCTTTGCATCGTTTGGAAGGCTTTGCCTCCTTCCACGGCCCCGATTTTTACGGTTTACCGCGAAACGAGGCGCACATTACTTTACGTAAAGAAGCCTGGACCGTGCCAGCGAGTTATCCGTTCGGACCTGAAGTTGTGATACCCTTGCGGGCCGGTGACGTAGTGCACTGGAAACAGGTGAGCAAATAGCTCACCTCACTAAAGGTTGTGAGTTTTCCGATGTCTGCATTACTGACCGTCCCGTCGATGAGCACCCGTTTCCGCGGTTATTTACCTGTCGTGGTAGACGTAGAAACCGGTGGATTTAATAGCAAAACCGATGCCCTGCTTGAAGTTGCTGCCGTATTGTTACGGATGGATAGCACCACAGGAAAAATAGCGCCGCTGCGTACGCTCCATGCGCATATTGAACCGTTTCCAGGCGCAAAACTTAATCCGGAAGCGCTCGCCTTTAACGGCATCAATCCATACCACCCGTTTCGTTGCGCGCAAACAGAACATGTTGCTTTAACAACGATTTTTAAAGCGGTGCGGCAGTCCATCAAAGAAGCCGGATGCACACGCGCCATTCTAGTCGGCCACAACCCTACTTTCGATTTAGGGTTCATCAACGCGGCGGCGGAACGCTCAGACGTTAAACGCAATCCGTTTCATCCGTTTAGCAGTTTCGACACCGCCACGCTCGGCGCGCTGTGTTTTGGCCAAACCGTATTAGCACGCGCCGCTAAAGCGGCCGGGGTAGTCTGGGACAGCGAAGCAGCACACTCGGCGATTTATGACGCCGAACGCACGGCGGATTTATTTTGTACCGTGGTGAATCGTTGGCTAGAAATGGATCCCGGCATCACACTGCGATGCAATAAAGCGCATCGCCCTGACCCGGCCACCACCCACAGCGAAGAAGAAGACTAAACCCCGCTTCTTGCTGAGCAAAGCGATGAATCAAAGCCAACGCGCGTTTTTAACGCGCGCTGGCGAGTAGTTGTTTCGCTTCTCTCACAATTCGATTGCGTGCGAATATTAAGTGCCAGCGTTTGCCGCCCTTTTGTCGCCACAACACGGCTGCCCGCAGTAAGGCCAACAACGCGGCGCGAACCTTGTTCGCCGTTTCCGGATTATTCAGATGCCCCTGCTCACCGCTCACCATCACCCGTGGTTCCAAGGTGCTAATGGTTTCGGCATAAATATTGGCAAATGCCGCGACAATATTGGAATGCGTGATGGGAAACATCTCGCACTGACGCTTGACACGTTCGATGCCATCGCCTAGTCCTTGTAAGCGCTTTGTGTCACGCGATACTTTCTTCTCCAGCGCCACGATAGCCACGACATAGCGGGCGATTTCCAAATCCCGTTCTTTCGTCGATGGATCAAACAGCGATTGTAGAATACCCAGGCCTGCGCGCACCCCTTCTGCATCACCAAATACGTCGCTCGTCGTTGCCGCATCCACTTTTAAAATACTGCCCAAACTCGCCTCAAACGACGCATTATCAACACGCCCTTCGCGCGCTGCTTGGCGTACTAAAAGCGCAGCCTGAAACATACCGGCGAGCGCCAGGAGTTGATCATTATTAGACATACGAGACTGCTTTCATAGCAAAGGCCATAGATTGATCGTTATTAGACATATAACACTGCTCTACTGGTAAATGATATCTTCAACATATTCGATGGTCCCACCGCCTAAACATTCTTCGCCTTGGTAAAACACTACCGCTTGGCCGGGCGTCATGGCGCGTTGTGGCGCGTCAAAAATAACGGAACAATGATCGTCTTCCACGCTGACCAGCGTACACGCTTGATCCGTTTGACGGTAGCGTGTTTTCGCGGTTAATCGTAACGGACACGCGGGTGCTGTGCCACGAATCCAATTCAATTCAACGGCGCGTAACTGGCGACTAAACAAAAGCGGATGATTGTGCCCTTGCGCGACCACTAATTCGTTTTGAACGAGGCGCTTGCCAACCACAAACCACGGCGACTCGTCGGCATCTTGGCGTCCACCAATACCCAGACCCTTGCGCTGACCCAAAGTGTAATACATCAACCCTTGATGTGCGCCAAGCTGCGTGCCTTCCGGCGTGACGATGGCGCCTGGCTGCGCAGGTAAAAAGCGGCTCAAGAACTGGCCAAAGTCTTTTTCGCCGATAAAACAAATCCCTGTGCTGTCTTTTTTGTTATGGGTGAGCAACCCGGCCTCTTCTGCCAAACGGCGCACTTCGGGTTTCGGCAAATGCCCCACCGGGAACAAGGCGTGCGAAAGTTGAAACTGATTCAGCGCATACAAAAAATAAGTTTGGTCCTTATTTTGATCGACCGCACGCAACAGACGATAACGCCCAGCGTCGCCTTCAATACGCGCGTAATGGCCGGTCGCGATCACGTCCGCGCCTTTTTCCAGCGCCGCATTTAAAAACACGTCGAATTTAATTTCCTTGTTGCAAAGGATGTCTGGATTAGGCGTACGTCCCGCGCGATATTCGGCCAAAAAACGCGAAAATACGCGATCCCAGTATTCAGGGGCAAAATTTAGCGTGTGAAAATCGAGGCCCAGCGTTTCGGCAACGCTACGCGCGTCGGCCACGTCTTGCGCCACTGGACAGGTCTCATCACCTTCCAACTCTACCCAATTTTTCATGAATAAAGCATCGACGCGATAACCCTCATCGCGAAATAGTAACGCGCTTGTCGACGAATCTACCACGCCCTAAAGGCCAACAAAAACACGCGTATTTTGAGTTTGCAACATACAAGCAAGGGACACACTTGGAATTTTCC